>JBOGYT010000272.1:0-2889 GCA_050696955.1 Solirubrobacteraceae bacterium
GCGCTTGTCGTCGGACCCGGTGTTCCGCATCGGTCTCACCTGGGCCGGACCGGATCCCCGGCACGAGCTGAGCGGTGCCGACGATCTCTCCGCCGCCGACGAAGGCGGCGGCGTTCGTGCGGTGCACGACACGCCGCGGCAGCGGCGATCCGCTCGCCGCGGCGAGCGTCAGGCCCCAGGCCTCGGAGCGCAGGACGAGCGTGACGACGTGCACCGCGACGGTGGCGCCCACCGCCCACGCGGGAACCGCGGCGATCGCGCCGGAGACGTCGGAGGCATGCGCGATGCACAGGGCGCAGACGACGGCGAGCGCGGCAAGCGCCGGGACCGCTGAGCCAAGACGGCATCCCACGCCTACGTTTTCCCTGCTCAGACACGTTTTCCGGTGAACAACGCGGTACCCGCGTGTGCTTGTCGAGTTAACGAATGGCGAGCCGTGGCTTTTTCGTGGTGAACATCACGCAGAGGCCCTGCCGCGACGAGCGCGAGGCTGGCCAGCAGGCAGAGGTGGCCGAGCGCGCGTGGCGCCGGCGCGGCGCCCTCGCCGGCGGGCTCGACGAGCGGGACTGCATCGCCACGAGCTCGGCGCCTCCGATGACGACTTCAAGACTGTCAGGTCTAGAACGTCTCGACGATATGGGCCTCGAAGACCTCCGGCTGGCCCGAAAGCTCGATACCGGCCTCTTCCAGCCTCGGGCGCAGCTTCTCGCCGAAAGCGTCCAGTTGCTCCTGCGACTCCCACACCTCGCTGACTCGGATGTCTTGCTCGTCGCCGAAGCAGACGTGAAGCAGGCACCCCTCCGGGGGCCAGTCGCCGGACCCTTCGAGCGCGTCGCGAACGGCGTCGTACTGCTGCTTGGTCACATTCGAAGGCGGGAAACGGACAACGATGCTCATGGTGGGCCTCTCCAGGTCGGATCTCGTGCGACCCTAACTCCGCCGGCAGAGCCGACGCAAGGCGCAGACGCGGGACCGTGACCGATTCCGAAGCCTGCCCGCCGGGGTTGTCCGGCCACTTGGAGCAGTGTTACGGTCGGTGCGCACCAACGGGAGGGAGCTCCCCATGAAGGTTGGAGTCATTCATCGGATCTCAGATCCGGAGATGGCCCAAGTGAGCGGCCAGCCGCTGTTTGAACCGCAGGAGGGAATGCGGCTTCTGCAGTTCTGCCCGAGTCAGGACTTCAGCGCGGCGACCTGCATCTGGGAAGCCGAGTCCATCGACGCCGTTCGCGACCTGGTCGACCCGACGTTGGGGGACGCGAGCGAGCAGACCTACTACGTGGTCAATACCGAGGCGGCGGTCGGCCTGCCGGAGGCAGCGGCGGCCACGTAACCGCGCCTGACCGCCACGTTCGAGTGCCCCGGCTTCGAGGCACCAGGACGCTGCGTCGCCACGCCCTCACCGAGCCCGACGGCGCGACGGGTCAGCACGAGTGCGGATTGCGCGAGGGGCGGCGCTGTGCGTCCTGTGAGCGTGGCGGCCCGGTGTAGTACATAGAGCGGTCGTGCGTTCAGCTCGATCTGCGAGTCGCGCTGGCGGCCTGAGGCGCCGGCTCGCGGCCGCCGCGCCGGAGCCGATCGCGTCTGGCGTGTGTGGCTGATCCGCGGTGGGTTGCCGCGCACGATGAACGTCTATCTGCTCGAGGACGGCGACGGGGTCGTGGTGTATGACGCCGGTGAGAAGGGGATGGCGGACGTGATCATGGACGCGGCCAAGCCCCTCGGCGCCATCAGGCGCGTCGTGCTCGGCCACGGTGACACCGATCACCGCGGCGCGGCGCCGCCGCGCTCGCCGCCTCCGGGATCCCCGTGCAGTGCCATCCCGACGCGGTCGCCGAGGCGCAGGGCAGCGGCGATCCCCTGATCGCCCGCGACTCGCTCGCAGTCCGCCCAGTCGAGCTTGCGCTTGGCGCGAAGTTCTGCACTGTGCTCGAGCTACCTCAGGCTGGGATGTGAGTTGGTCGCGGGGGCCTTGAGTCCTCCGCGCCTAGCCCGTCGTCGTGGCGTCAGCTTTCGATGTGGTTTTCGCGGTCGTCGAGTGCGTGAGCGTCTCACGGTCACGGTGGATCGTCGGGCAGCGCGCCGTGTGCTTCGCGGAGACGTTCGAGATCGAGCTGATCGGTGCTTCGCCCGGCCGCGCGTTTCATGGCGACGAGGTCGGCGAACGAGCAGATCGGAGCGTCGACTCCGTCGATGCGCTTGACGTCAGACCGCGCGAGCACGGCGTCAAAAGGTGCCGGCAGTAGCTGCTCGGACAGGATGTCTACCAGGCAGTGGCGTGTGCGGAGCGCCAGCGTGCCACCGGCCGTGAGCTTCGTGTTTCGCAGCGGCGTGCCATCTGGGTTGGTGGCCTCCCAGCGCTCGACGAGCGACTCGAGTCGCGAGAGGTTGTCGCGATCCATCGCGACCGCCGCGTCGACATCCTTCGTGGCCCGCACAGCCCCGTGCCGGATGACCGCCAAGCCGCCGACAATGACGTAGCGAACCCCGGACTCGTTGAGATCGCGCAGCGCAGCGGCGAAGTCGTTCAACGCTGCAGCCACAGGTCGATCGCGACCTTGCTCAGCGCGACACCCTCGTCGAGCAGCTCCTGGGGATCACGCAGCGCGTCCTCGATGAGCACGTAGCGCCGCCAGGCCTCGTTGGCGGCCGCGTGATCACCGTGATCCTGCGCCGTGTGCGCCTGCGCCGCCGCTTGCTGCAGGCGTCGCTGCTGATCGATCGCCACGCAACGATCCTAACCGGCCAGCAACCCGCCATCGCGCGCCGGCCAACGCGCTGGAATCCACCGGACGCAACGCTGACGGATCGCGCGACGAGCTGCACTGCGGTTGGTTGTGGTCGGTCGTGGCGAACACGGTGCGGATGGTGCCCCCGCGTGCGCCACGA
>JBOGYT010000273.1:0-6970 GCA_050696955.1 Solirubrobacteraceae bacterium
GCGGTGCGGTGGGCGCCCGGGCTCGCGCGGCGGCTGCGCTGGGGGGCGCTGCTCTGCGCATCGTGGGCGTCCGGCGTCGCGTGGTCGGTGGCACTCGCGGCGAGCGCAGGCGCCGGCGCGATCGCCGCGCCGCTGAGCACGCGCTACGAGTACCTCGTCGCCGTGCCGCGCGTCGGGGAGCCGGGGCGCTTCCTCGCCGGGTTCGTCACCGCGCTGCCGACGTATCCCACGCACGTGAAGGGCCACCCGCCCGGAATGGTGCTCGTCCTCTGGCTGCTCGACACGACGGGGCTCGGCGGCGCTCAGATCGCCGCGGGGCTCGTCATCGGAGTGGGCGCGCTCGCGGCTCCGGCCGCGCTCGTGACGCTGCGCGCGGTCGCCGACGAGGCCTGGGCGCGCCGGGCCGCCCCGTTCGTCGCCTTCACACCCGCCGCGGTCTGGATGGCGACATCGGCCGACGCGTTGTTCGCCGGGGTCGCGGCGTGCGGCCTCGCGCTTTCGGTGCTCGCGCTCTACGCCGCCGCGCCGCGCCGCGCGCTCGTGCTCGGCCTCGCCGCCGGAATCGTGCTCGGCGGCGCGCTCATGCTCTCCTACGGCATCGCCCCGCTGGGCCTGATCGTGCTCGTTCTCGCCGTCGTCCGGCGTGCGTGGCGGCCGCTCATCGCCGTGGCGGCGGGCGCGTCTGCGGTTGTCGCCGTATCCGCGGTGGCGGGGTTCTGGTGGCCGGACGGACTGGCCGCGACGAGCGACCTCTACCACGGCGGCATTGCCGTGCGGCGCCCGTACGCCCCCTTCCTGGTCATCTCGCTCGCGGCCTTCGCGCTCGCGCTCGGTCCCGCCGCCTTCGCCGGCTTCGCGCGCCTGCGGGACCGCCGCGTCTGGCTGCTCGCCGGCACCGCACTCGCATCGCTCGCCGCGGCCGACCTCTCGGGCCTGTCGCGCGGCGAGACGGAACGCATCTGGCTGATCTTCGTCCCGTGGATCGGGCTCGCGGCAGCCGCCGTCGTCCGACAGCGCGGCTGGCTCGCGCTGCAACTGGGGCTCGCGATCGTCATCCAGGCGACGGTCAGGACGCCCTGGTGAGCGCCATGCGAGTGCTCGTGACCGGCGGCGCCGGGTTCATCGGATCGCACATCGTCGACGCGCTCGTCGCGCTCGGCCACGACGTACGCGTCCTCGACTTGAGGGCCCGCGACGGCGCCCCGCGCCCGGGTGTCGAGATCGTTCGCGGCGATGTCCGCGACGGCGCGATGGTCTGCGCAGCGCTCGAGGGCGTGGACGCCGTCTGCCATCAGGCCGCGATGGTCGGCCTCGGCGTGGACCTCGACGACATCGCCGACTACATCAGCCACAACGACCTCGGCAGCGGGGTGCTCCTGCGGGCGCTCGCGCGACGCTCCTTTCGCGGCCGCGTTGTCCAGGCGTCGAGCATGGTCGTCTACGGCGAGGGGCGCTACGCGTGCCCCGCCCACGGCATCGTACAGCCGGGACCGCGCAGCATCGACGCGCTCGAGCGCGGGCACTTCGAGCCGCCCTGCCCGGCGTGCGGCGCGCTGCTCGAGCCCACCTCGATCCCCGAAGACGCCCCCACCGACCCGCGCAACGTGTACGCCGCGACGAAGCTCCACCAGGAGCACCTGGCGACCGCGTTCTCGCGCGAGACGGGAGTGCCGGTGACCTCGCTGCGCTACCACAACGTCTACGGACCCCGTATGCCGCGCGACACCCCCTACGCGGGCGTGGCGTCGCTCTTCCTCAGCGCGCTGCGCGCGGGACGCGCTCCGCGCGTGTTCGAGGACGGCGGCCAGCGGCGCGACTTCGTCCACGTCCGCGACGTCGCCCGCGCGAACGTCCTGGCGCTCGAGGCCGACGATCCCCAGACCCTGGCGCTCAACGTCGCGAGCGGCACCCCGCGCAGCGTCGGCGACATGGCGCGCGCGCTGCACGCCGCCGCCGGCGACGGCGCTCCCGAGCCGGTCGTCACCGGCGAGTACCGGCTCGGCGACGTGCGCCACGTCTTCGCGAGCGCCGCCGCCGCGCGATCGCAGCTCGGCTTCTGGGCCACGGAGGACTTCAGGGCCGGGATGACCGAGCTCGCAGCCGAGCTCGAGCCATCTCGGTGACTCCTCACGCCAGATCGCCCAGCGCCCGGCGACCTGTACGGCCTGATCGGCCGTAATGAGTTAGCGGGGTCGTCGGGTGGGGTGCTCGTCGGCGATCGCGGCGGCGATGTGGTCTGGGAGGTGGCGGGGTCCGCCGTCCCAGAAGTGGACCTCCATGATGTCGTCGCCGAGGGTCGCGACGGCGGTGATGAAGCCGTTGCCGTAGCTGTCGAGGACCTGCGTGGTTTTGCCGTCGCGTCGCTCGTAGACGCAGATGCGGTAGCGCGGCGCGCGTGCGGGGGTCACGGTCCGCGGGGGTCGGCCGCGGCGTTCGGCAGGCGCAGCATCGGGCTGGGTGCGCGGTCGGGCTGGCGTAGGAGGTCTGCGAGCAGCGCGATCGGGCAGACGTCCTGTTGGCGGCTGGTGCGGATCACGCTCATCAGCGCCTGCTGGGCGTGGGCGCCGTGCGCGGTGCGGTTGCCGCCCCAGCTCTTGCGATTGACGACGGCGGGGCGGATCGCCTGCTCGGCGCGCCAGTTGGTCGCCGCGATCCCGGGGGCGCGCAGGAACGTCAGCAGGTGCTCGCGCTCGTTGGCGAGGTGTCCCAGCAGCTTGCGGTTTGGGGCGTGCGTGGGGTTGCGCGCCAGCAGCGCGTCGATCTGCAGGTCAAGACGGGGGATCTCGGCGTCCAGATGGGCCTGGCGGTCTGGCATCGTCACGATCATCTCGTCGCGGCCGTCGCCGGCGCCCGGCAGGGGTGGCTCGTCGGCGATCTCGGTCGCGGTGCCGTCGATCACGTCGGCGTCGTCGCGGGCGACGGCGAGCAAGTCGGCGTGCTGGTCGCGGACGGCGAGGGCATCCAGCAGCAGGCGACGGGCGGCGTGCGGGATCTTGGCCTGGCATGGGCGGCCACCTGTCGACAGCTCACCGTGACGCTGATCGACGGAACCTCGCACACCGCCAAGTTCAAGTTCACCAAGTAGACAGACGCCACCACGCCGGCGCGGTGAAAGCAGTTGCTTCCCCCGCCGGCGGCCGGGCCTTCAGGGCGCGGTGGCCCCTACTGCGCGACCTTCTCGCGTTCCTCGGGCACCAGCCACACGACCCCCAGCGGCGGCAGCGTGACCTCGGCCGAGCACGGCTGCGAGTGCCACGGCAGCGCCTCGGCCTCGACGCCGCCGAGGTTGCCGACGTCCGACCCGCCGTAGAACGTCGAGTCGGTGTTCAGCGCCTCGACCCAGCGGCCGGAGCGCGGCAGGCCGAGCCGGTAGCCATGGCGCGGGATCGGCGAGAGGTTGCAGACGGCGACGACGACCTCCTCGGACGGATCCTCGCCGGCGCGCGCGAACGCGACGACGTTGGCGTCGGCGTCGTTGGGCTCGATCCACTCAAAGCCGCGCCCGTCGAAGTCGACCTCCCACAGCGCGGGGCGCTCCTTGTAGACGTGGTTGAGGTCGCGGACCAGCGACTGGATCCCGGCGTTCTCGGGGGACTCGAGCAGGTGCCAGTCCAGCGAGCGCGAGTGGCTCCACTCGGCGCCCTGGGCGAACTCCTGGCCCATGAAGAGCAGCTTCTTGCCGGGGTGCGCCCACATGAACGCGTACAGCGCGCGCAGGTTCGCGAGCTTCTGCCAGCGGTCGCCGGGCATCTTGTCGACGAGCGAGCCCTTGCCGTGCACGACCTCGTCGTGCGACAGCGGCAGGATGAAGTTCTCCGTGAACGCGTAGACGAGCGCGAACGTCAGCTCGTGGTGGTGGTAGCGGCGGTGGATCGGGTCCTGCTGGAAGTAGCCCAGCGTGTCGTGCATCCAGCCCATGTTCCACTTGAAGCCGAAGCCGAGGCCGCCGAGGTACGTCGGCCGCGAGACGCCCGGCCACGCCGTCGACTCCTCGGCCGCCGAGATGACGCCCGGCTCGTCGCGGTGCAGCACCTCGTTGAGCTCTGAGAGGAAGGCGACGGCCTCGAGGTCCTCGCGGCCGCCGAACTCGTTGGGCACCCATTCCCCGGCCTCGCGCGAGTAGTCGCGGTAGAGCATCGACGCGACCGCGTCGACGCGGATCCCGTCGACATGGAACTCGCGCGCCCAGTACAGCGCGTTGGCGAGCAGGAAGTTGCGCACCTCGTTGCGGCCGTAGTTGAAGACGAGCGTGCCCCAGTCCGGGTGCGAGCCGCGGCGCGGGTCCTCGTGCTCGTACAGCGCCGTGCCGTCGAAGCGCGCGAGCGCCCAGTCGTCGCGCGGGAAGTGCGCCGGGACCCAGTCGAGGATGACGCCGATCCCGCGCTCGTGCATGCGGTCGACGAACGCGCGGAAGTCGTCGGGCGAGCCGAAGCGCGGCGTCGGCGCGTAGTACGACGTCACCTGGTAGCCCCACGAGCCAGAGAACGGATGCGCCATCACCGGCAGCAGCTCGACGTGCGTGAAGCCGAGGTCGCTCACGTACGCCGCCAGGTCGTCGGCCAGCTCGCGGTACGTCAGCGAGCGGTTGTCCTCGAGCGGGTTCAGCCGCCACGAGCCGAGGTGCACCTCGTACACCGACATCGGGCGGTCGAGCGGCGGCCCGTCGGCGCGCGCCGCGAGGTACTCGTCATCGGTCCACGCGTACGCCGGCTCGTGCACGATCGACGCCGTCTGCGGCGGCATCTCGGTGGCGAACGCGAACGGGTCGGCCTTCAGCCGCAGCTCGCCCGACTGCGTGCGGATCTCGAACTTGTAGCGCGCGCCGTCGCCGACGCCGGGGATGAACAGCTCCCAGATGCCGGAGCCGCCGAGCGCGCGCATCGGATGCAGCCGCCCGTCCCAGAAGTTGAAGTCGCCGACGACCGACACCGACCGCGCCGCCGGCGCCCAGACCGCGAACGACGTTCCGACCACGCCGTCGACCTCGCGCACGTGCGCGCCCAGCTTCGACCACAGCTCCTCGTGGCGCCCCTCGCGGAACAGGTGCTCATCGAGGTCTGACAGCGTCGGCGCGAAGCTGTACGGGTCGTGCGTCGTGAACGTGTTGCCGTCCGGGTAGGTGATCTCGAGCTCGTACTCGAGCGGGAGCTTCGCGTCGGCCAGCTCGCCCTCGAACAGGCCGCCCGGATGCACGCGCTCGAGCGCCACGCCGGCCGGCAGCACGACGACCGACTCGGCCGCGGGCTGCAGCGCGCGGATCGTCACGCCGGTGCCGTTCTCGTGCGCGCCGAGCAGCGAGTGCGGGTCGTGGTGGTCGCGGGCGAGCAGCCGCTCGACCTCGGCGGCGGGTATGGCAGCGCTCATGGCGTCTGCACCTCCTCTGCGAGCAGCCGGCCGATGCCGGCGACCGGGATCTTGACCCAGTCGGGACGGTTGTTGAGCTCGTAGCGCAGCTCGTAGACGGCCTTCTCGAGCTCGAAGATCGCCAGCAGCTTCTCGATCGCCGTCTGCCCGGCGGGCAGCAGGAACGGCTCGACGGTGGCGAGGTAGGCATCGAGGTACGCCGCGCGCGCGCGCTCCTCCCAGTCGGCGGGCGCGGGCACACCGCGCAAGAGCTCGGACGCCGACGCCGCGTAGGCGAACGAGCGCAGCATCCCGGCGACGTCGCGCAGCGGCGAGCGCTTGCGGCGGCGCTCGAGCAGCGAGCGCGCCGGCTCGCCCTCGAAGTCGAGGATGATCCAGCGCTCGTCCGTGAGCATCGTCTGCCCGAGGTGGTAGTCGCCGTGGTTGCGGATGAGGCGCCCGCCGACGCCGACGTGCGACAGCAGCTGCAGGCGGTCGCGGACCTCCTCGCCGCGGCCGGCGATCGGCGCGACGCGCTCGTCGCCCTGGGGCAGGTCGAGGAAGACGCGCTCGATCTGCTCGTCGATCGTCGCGGTCAGCAGCGACAGCGCCTCGCGGCCGGGCTCCTCGGGCGCGAACGCCGGATCGCTCGGGTCGGAGGCGAGCGTGTTGTGCATCCGCGCGGTCGCCTCGCCGAGCTCGCCGATCCGCTGCGCCAGTCCCTGCGGGTCGTCGAGCGCGAGCTGCCATCCGTCGCGCGACTCGCTCACGAACTCCTGCAGGATCCCGAGCGTCGCGTCCATCAGCTCGCCGGAGTACTCGTACCAGCCGGTGAGCGCCGCGACGTTCGGATACTCGCGCTCGGACAGGAAGCGCAGCATCTCCAGCTCGGGGTTGTCGCCAGGCCCGACGCGGCGAAAGACCTTCAGCACCTGCTCCTCGCCGAAGACGATCGACGAGTTGGACTGCTCGGCGCCCATCGAGCGGACGTGGCCGGTCGGCGTCAGGCCACCGTGGAAGGCGACGGCGCCGATCGTCGCCTCGGCGCCGAGCAGGTCGGCGAGCGCCCGGATGCCGTCGGGCTCACCCGGCAGCAGCTGGTAGAGCTCATGCGTGCCGGCCTGAAAGCGCGCCTCGACGAGCTCGAGCTTCAGCTGCGGGTCGTCGCTCAGCGCGACCGCATCGAGGACGTTGACCGAGGCGACCTCGCGCGCCTTGGACGCGAACCAGCGCTGCTCGATCACCCAGTCCTCCAGGGACCCCGAGATCTGATCGGGCAGGCTCATTCGTCGTCGTCCTCCTCCAGGCGGAACCAGAAAAACCCGCGCGGGGCGAGCGTCAGCAAATAGGGCAGCTCCCCGATCTTGGGAAAGCGCGAGCGGCCGAACATCTCGACCGGCCGCCGGCCGGCGTACCAGCTCAGGTCGAGCTCGACGGCCTGCGCGGAGCGCGCGAGGTTGTGCACGCAGAGCACCACGTCGTCCTCGTAGGTGCGGATGCAGGCGAAGATCTTCGGGTTGGCGGGCGTCAGCGCCTCGAAGCTGCCCAGGCCGAACACGGGGTGCTCCTTGCGCAGCGCGATGAAGCGCCGCATCCAGCGCAGCAGCGACGTCGGCAGCCGCAGCTG
>JBOGYT010000274.1:0-6746 GCA_050696955.1 Solirubrobacteraceae bacterium
CTCGTGGCCGGCCGGCTGAGCGGCGCGCCGCTCGTCGTCGGCGGTCGCTCGTCGGGCGCGCGTGTGGCGTGCCGCACCGCGCAGGCCACCGCCGCCGCCGGCGTGCTGTGCCTCGCGTTCCCGCTGCATCCGCCGGGCAAGGCGGACGACCCGGCGAAGTCGCGCCAGCCCGAGCTCGACGCGGTCTCGGTGCCGACGCTCGTCGTGCAGGGCGCAGGCGATCCGTTCGGGCGGCCGGCGCCGTCGCCGAGCGGCACGGTCGTGCTCGTGGCGGGAAACCACAGCCTGACCTCCGACCTCGACGCGGTCGCAGCCGCCGTGCGAGCGTGGCTGGCGGAGGTCGTCTAGTGATGCGTATCCGGTGTGCTCCACGTTGGTCCGCGATGGTCGGCTGTGGTTGGCGTGGCGGGTCAAGCGAACAGCATCGATAGAGAACTCTCATCTCCTTCCCCATGCCGGTTCATCCCGGCGACTCCCAGACCAAACCGGACACGCACTACTCAGTGGAGCAGGCCCACTAGGACGACCTCCGCCGACACGCCCTTCCCCTACGCGGCCATGGGCAGCGCGTCGCCCTCGGACGCTGCCTCGATGAGCCAACCGCGTAGACGCAGCATCGCGCGCGTGTGCACCTGCGATGCCCGCGACTCGCTGACGCCGATCACATCGCCGATCTCGCGCAGCGTGAGGTGGTAGTAGTGGTAGAGCCCGACGATCAGCCGCTCGCGCTCCGGTAGGCGACCGAGGGCGCCGGCGACCTCCTCGCGCAGCTCCTGCGCGGCCAGCAGATCGAGCGGATCGGGCGAGTCCTCGTCGCGCAGCGTGTCGACGAGCGCGATCTGGTCGCCCGTGGAGTCCGACACGGTCCACAGCCCGTCGAGCGTCAGCACGGTCGAGCTCGAGAGCTGGGCGAGGGCCTCGCGCAGGTCGGCCACCGTGATGCCCACCTCGGCCGCGAGCTCCGCGTCCGATGCCCGCGCGGCGGAACCGCTGCTCGAGCTTGACGCTCGCGCGCTCGATCGCCCGCGCCCGGGTGCGCACCGACCGCGGCACCCAGTCCAGCGCGCGCAGCTGGTCGAGGATGGCGCCGCGGATGCGCGGGCCGGCGTACGTCTCGAACTTCACGTCGCGCCTCGGCTCGAAGCGATCGACCGCGACCATGAGCCCGACGAGGCCGAACGAGATGAGATCCGCTTCCTCCACGTGTGAGGGCAGGTGCGTCGACATCCGGCCCGCAACCGCCTTCACGAGCGGGGCGCACGCGACGATGAGCCGCTCGCGCGCCCGTTCGTCGCCGAGGCGCCGGTAGCGCCGCCACAGGTGCTCGAGCTCGACGGGCCTGACGTTGGGCGAGCCGCCCGAGCGGCGCTGCGGTGGGTGGGCACGGTCAGGTGCCGCGCACGACGTCCATTTCGGCATGGACCCCGTGCGCGGCGCTGCTCTTGGCGCTCAGGTCAGCTGGGCTGCGGCACGATCCTGATGTACGGCTTGGGCGAGTCCCAGCCGTCCGGGTACTTCTCGCGCGCCTCCTCGTCGGAGACCGAGCCGGCGATGATGACGTCGTCGCCGGGCTGCCACTGCGCCGGCGTCGCGACCTTGTGGTTCGCGGTGAGCTGCAGCGAGTCGATCACGCGCAGGACCTCGTCGAAGTTGCGGCCCGTCGTCATCGGATAGACGAGGATGAGCTTGATCTTCTTGTCGGGCCCGACCACGAACACGTTGCGGACGGTCTGGTTGTCCGCCGGGGTGCGGGCGGTCGGATCGCCCGAGACGTCGGCGGGCAGCATCCCGTACGCCTTGGAGACCTCGAAGTCCTTGTCGCCGATGAGCGGGTAGTTCGGCGCCGTGCCCTGCGTCTCCTCGATGTCCTTCGACCAGCCCTCGTGGTTCTCGACGGGGTCGACCGAGAGGCCGATGATCTTCACGCCTCGCTTGGCGAACTCGGGCTCGATGCTGGCCATGTAGCCGAGCTCCGTCGTGCAGACCGGGGTGAAGTTGCGCGGGTGCGAGAACAGCACGCCCCAGGAATCGCCGAGCCAGTCGTGGAAGCTGATCGGGCCTTCCGTCGTCTCGGCCTCAAAGTCCGGGGCGGTCTCTCCGATGTGCAAAGCCATTGTCTTGTTACCTCCTGTGACTACGTGACAACCCGTGGCGAGCCCTAATTCCTATCCGGATTCGCCCAATTGACCTTAGCCTACACCGAGCAGGTGCTCGATCGACCGGCGCGCGGCCGCTTCCCACGCGCCCGCCGCAGAGGGATTCTCCTGCACGAGCGCGTATGGGATCTCGTTGAGCTCGCACGTGCTTCGCAGCTCCGCGGCGCCGGCGGCCAGGACGTCCGCGCCGACGGGCCCGGCGGCCTCGTAGACGACCCCGCGCACCGTCGAGTCGATCGTCCTGGAGAGCATCATCTCCAGGCGCGGACCGTGGAGCGCCGCGACCTCCTCGGCCGTTCCCCGCGCCGTGCCAAGCGCCCAGACGAGGATCGTCACGCTCTCGAGCGCGTAGCGCAGGGTCCCGACGACGTTCGGATCGCCGATCCAGCACTCGCCGCCCGCCGCCTCGATCGCTTCGCGGTTGCGCTCGTCGCGCGTGACGGCCCGCACCGCGTGGCCGTCGGCCACGAGATTGCGGGTGAGGCCGAGGCCGCGGCAGCCGCCGCCGACGAGGAGGACGCGCACCGCTCCGAGTCTATGGACGCGACCTTGGCGGACGACCCTCCGCGGTCTCCTCGTCGCGACCGACGCGCATGTGGGTGCGTGGCGGTGCGGTGGGGTCGGCACCTGGAGAAGTGACGACTCGTTCCCAGGCGGCCGATGATCCGTCACTTGTGCATGCATGACCTGGAGAAGTGACGGATCGCCTGAGCGGCGCGGGTGATCCGTCACTTCTCCATGTCCGCCACGCGGACCTCGCCCCGCGGCGTCGAACCCTTCTTCAATGCTGCTGTTCGTCGCTCAGCGCGACGTCGGCCCGTCCCAGCGCGCCCGGCGCTCCGCCATCTCGCGCTCGAACGCCTCAACCTCCGCCTGCACCTGCGCCTCGGTGCGCTCCGGCAGGCCCTTGCGCCGCCGCCGCTCGTTCTGCGCGTCGAGCATCTGCTGGATGTCCTCGACTTCGTTCTCGGCCTCGACCTCCGGGGACCGCGTCGGCTTCCACCCGATCGAGTCCGCGCCGGACCCGGGGTAGAACCGGCCGATCGCCAGCAACCCGAGGATCAGCAGCGCCAGCATCCCGCCGATGATGACCGTGAAGGCGTCGATCCTCCGAGTGTAAAACCGGCGTGTACCGTCCGGGGGCGTGGACTTCGACCTGACCGACGAGCAGCGGCTCGTACGCGACACGGCGCGCGCGTTCACCGACAACGAGATCGTCGCGCGGGCGCGCGAGAACGCGCGCAACCACCACTTCGACCTCGAGCTCGTGCGCCAGCTCGCCGGCCAGGGCTATCTCGGCGCGATCGTCCCGCGCGAGTACGGCGGCGCGGGGCTGGACCACGTGACCTACGGCCTCATCCTCGAGGAGGTCGGCCGCGGCGACAGCGCGATGCGGACCGTCATCTCGGTCCAGACCTCGCTCGTGTGCAGCTCGATCCTGCGCTGGGGAACGGATGAGCAGAGGGAGCGCTACCTGCCGAGGCTCTGCTCGGGCGAGTGGCTGGGCTGCTTCGCGCTGACGGAGCCCGAGACCGGCTCGGACGCCGCCAACCAGCGCACGCGAGCAAGACGGGTCGACGGCGGCTGGGTGCTCAACGGCTCGAAGATGTGGATCTCGCTGGGCAACGTCGCGCAGGTCGCGCTGGTCTTCGCCCAGACCGACCCGGAGCTGGGCCATCGCGGGCTGGCCTGCTTTGCGGTCGACACGTCGCAGCCCGGCTTCCAGCCGCAGGAGATCCACCACAAGATGGGGCTGCACGGCTCGGACACGGCGTCGATCGCGCTCGACGACGTGCGCGTCTCCGACGCCGACGTGCTCGGCGCGGTCGGAGACGGCTTCAAGGTCGCGATGAGCGCGCTTGACTCGGGGCGCTTCTCGGTCGCTGCGGGCTGCGTCGGCATCTGCCAGGGCTGCGTCGACGAATCGGTGCGCTACGCGACCGAGCGCGAGCAGTTCGGCCGCCCGATCGCGAGCTTCCAGCTCGTGCAGGCGATGCTCGCCGAGATGCGTGTGCGCACCGACGCCGCGCGGCTGCTCGTCTGGCGCGCCGGCTTCCTGCGCGACGCCGGCCGCCCGCACACGACCGAGACGTCGATTGCCAAGCTCTATGCGACCGAGGCGGCGCAGTGGTGCGCGAACGAGGCCATCCAGGTCCACGGCGGCGCCGGCTACGTCGACGACCACCCCGTCGAGCGCTGGCTGCGCGACGTGCGCGTGACGACGCTCTACGAGGGCACGTCGCAGATCCAGCAGCTCATCATCGGCCGCGCGCTGACCGGCATCGACGCGCTCGTTCCCGACTGAGGCTCACGCGAGCGGCCCGGAGCGCGTTGTATCTTCGTGAGTCGCCTGCCCCCGTTCCAGCGCTTTCTCGACGCGAACGCCGATGACGTCCTGCGCTTCCTCATCGCGTCGGTCGGCCGCCACGACGCCGACGACGCGTTCCAGGAGACGTTCCTGTCGGCCCTGCGCGCCTACGAGCGCCTGACGCCCGACTCGAACCTGCGCGGCTGGGTCATGACGATCGCCCACCGCAAGGCGCTCGACATCCACCGCGCCCGCGCTCGAAATCCGGTCCCCGCGGCCGAGCTCGAGCACCACGCCGGCGCGACGGACTGCAGTGGCGGCGGCGCCGCGGGCGATCACTGGGATCTGGTCCGCGCCCTCCCTCCCCGCCAGCGCGCCGTGCTCACGCTGCGCCATGCCGGCGACCTGACGTACGCCGAGATCGCGGTGCTGCTCGGCAGCAGCGAGGACGCTGCCCGCCGCGCCGCCGCCGATGGACTGAAGACCCTCAGAAAGGAACTGCCCGATGTCCCTGCGACCGCCTGACACCGCACCCGGCCACGCCACCGATCTGGCGGCCCGCACCGCCAGCCGGGCCGCCGAGGAAGGGCTCGCCGACGTCGCCTACGCGACCGTCGACAGCCCCGCCGGCCGGCTCGTCGCCGTCGCGACCCCGCGCGGGCTGGCCCGCATCGCCTACGAGCTGCCCAACGGCGGCCTGGACACGATCCTCGACCAGGTCGCCGAGCGGCTCTCGCCGCGGATCGTCCAGGCGCCCGCCCGCCTGGACGCCGTGCGCCGCGAGCTCGACGAGTACTTCGACGGGCGCCGCGACGACTTCGACGTGCCGCTGGACTGGTCGCTCGTGTCCGGGCCGTTCACGCGCCGGGTGCTCGAGGTGACGGCGGCGATCCCGTTCGGCGCGACGCGCAGCTACCGTGAGGTCGCCGAGGACGCGGGCTCGCCACGCGCCTTCCGCGCCGCCGGCAACGCGCTCGGGTCGAACCCGATCCCGATCATCGTGCCGTGCCATCGCGTGCTCGCCAGCGGCGGCGGGCTCGGCGGCTACACGGGCGGACTGGATGTGAAGCGCCTGCTGTTGTCGATCGAGGGGCGCTCTCTCTTCGACTAGAGTCCGGCGCCCCACATGGCCGTCAATCCGAACGACCACGACGTCTTCCTCCTGCGCCAGCGGATCAAGCTCGTCATCAACCAGTACGAGTTCTTCCTTCCCGGCGGCGCCGAGACGGCGGGGATGCCGGAGTCGACTGGCGAGAGACTCTGCTTCGTCGAGCAGAAGCGCTTCAAGTTCAAGGAGGACATCCGCTTCTACACCGACGAGAGCAAGATCCAGGAGATCCTGCGCATCAAGGCGCGCCAGCGCTTCGACCCGCGCGCGACCTACGACGTCACCGACGAGCTCGGCGGCAAGATCGGCTCGATCCAGAAGGTCTTCGGCAAGAGCCTGCTGCGCTCGACGTACCGCGTCAACGGCGCGAACGACGAGGAGCTGTGCATCGTCACGGAGCACAGCGTGCCCGTCGCGCTGTTCCGCCGCCTCGTCGGCTTCATCCCCTACGTCGAGAACGTCGCCGACTGGCTGCCGATCCCGTACCACTTCGACTTCAAGCGCGGCGAAGAGGTCATCGGGACGAACACCCGCCACACGTGGAAGATCCGCGACGTCTACACGATCGCCATGGGCGGCGACCCGCAGCGGAGCGTCGACCGGCGGCTCGTGCTGGCGATCGCCGTCGGCATGGACGCCCTCCAGGCGCGCTAGCCTCAGACGCATGGACAACGACCGTTCCCAGGCCTACGGCCGGGTGATGAAGCTGCTCAGCCGCGACGGGCCGGCGAAGCTGCTGCCCACCGAGCAGGACACGATCCGCACCGCCGCCGACGCCCTGCTCTTCGAGGGTGACGCATACGACGAGCTCTCCGCCGTCGAGGACCTCGCGCAGCACCTCGTCGAATCCGATCGCTGGTTGCCCGAGCGCGCGCGCACGCTCGTCGACGACGTCGCCGCCTGCGGCACGTCCGCCGGCGTGCACTGATCGCTCAGCGCTGGCCGAGCGCCTCGGGAAGCTCGCGGCGCGAGCGCACGTCGAGCTTGCGGTACGCGTTGCCGAGGTGCCATTCGACGGCTTTGCGCGTCACGAACAGCGCCTCGGCGATCTGACGGTTCGTGAGCCCCTCGATCGCGAGCGCCACGACGCGGCGCTCGCTCGGGCTCAGCGCGTCAGCGCCCCGCAGCGCCGCGCGCTGGACGCGCGCGCCCGCGACCTCGAGCTCCTCGAGCG
>JBOGYT010000275.1:0-7511 GCA_050696955.1 Solirubrobacteraceae bacterium
GCGCAGCGCGGCGTCGCGGCCCTCGGAGCCCGCCCACGACCCGCGCGGGCCGAGCAGCACGTCGTCGATGAGCCAGAAGAAGTTCGCCACCAGATCGGTCTCGTCGACCACGTAGCGGGCCGCCGCGGCGCCGCATGCCCACGTCAGCACGGCGTCGACCGCCGAGCGGTAGAAGGCCTCGAACCACGCCGTATGACGGGCTTCGTCGTACGAGCCGTCCCACTCGATGATCGCCGCGAACCGCTCGTCGCCCGCGAGGAGCGGCGCGAGCACGGCCATGAAGCGCCGCGCCTGGAGCGACAACACGTCCATCTGCACGCTGCCGAGCTGCGCGACCGACCAGTCGCTGCGGGCCGCGAGCAGCTCGTTCAGGCGCGCGGCCCGGTACGGCGGGCCGGCGAGGTTGATCGGCTTCACGGTGCCGAACCGGTTCAGGTCCTCGTTGGCCGTCACGAGATATCCCTCGGGCGGGTCGCTGCGCCGCGGAAGCTCGCCCGGGTCGTGGAAGCCCTGCCAGTCGTCGTCCGCGCGCCACCCGGCCAGCGGCAGCAAGCCGCTGGCGCCGGACCGCCGCCGCGGGATGCGGCCGGACATCCGATAGACGATCGCGCCGTCGCGGTCGGCCATCACCCAGTTGAACGCCCACTCCAGGCGGCTCAACAGGTCGCCGGCTTCGCTCGCGGTCCGCGCGCCCGGCAGGTCCAGCGCGGCGGCGAGCGATACGGCGCCGCCGTCGCGACCGGCCCAGCGCGTCGTCAGGTAGCGCCCGGGGACATGCGGATCGCCGCCAAGGGTGCCGTGGAGGTTCTCGTGAAAGCGCACGCGCAGCGGCGCGCCGCCACGGCGGCGGATGACCTCCTCGCGCTCGTCGAAGGGCTCCCAGCGCTCCTCGCCCTCGACGTCGCGCCGGAAGCAGCCGTCGCGGCAGTCCTCGACCCACGAGTCGATGACGTCGGCGTACGCGTACGTCACGCCCCACGCGACGGCGTCGTTGCGCCCGACGAGGATGCCGGGCACGCCCGGCATCGACGCCCCGGCGAGCCAGCCCTGCGGTCCGTCGCAGGAGGTCTCGTACCAGACCGCCGGCAGCCGGTTGACCTCGAGGTGCGGATCGTTGGCGAACATCGCCGTGCCGGTCACCGTGCGCGACGGGGCGAGCGCCCAGTTGTTCGACGCGACCGCGGCGGGGGCCGCGGGATACCAGCGGATGCTGGCCGCAATCAGCGACTCCTCGATGTGCAGGCCCTCCAGGAGCGACTCGTCGAAGCCGGCGATACGACCGGCGAAGAGCTCGTCGACCACCGCGAGCGGCACGCCGCCGCTGAGCATCTGCACGATCCAGCGCTCGGCCTCGCCCTGCGTCTGCGCGAGCCCGACGTAGCCGATCATCCGTCCCATGAGCACGCAGTCCGCAGCGATCCAGGGCTCGGGCCGGTGGCGCAGCAGCGCCAGCTCCCACGGCCGCTTCGCCGCGAGCGCGCGGTTGACGCCGTCGACGTAGGCGTCGAGCAGCGCGCGGTGCCGCGACGAGAGCGCCGCGACCTGCGCCTGCACCCCGCCGGCGAGGTCGACGCGCCGGAAGAAGCGGTCCATCGCCACCATCTCGTCGCCGCCGTCGAGGATCTCCGCGGCCCGCCCCTGCCCCACGATCCTCGTGACGACGAGCTGCAGCGCGCGATCGACGCCGTGACAGTGCCCGAGCCCGCGCAGCACGTCGGCCTCGGTCGTGGCGCGCACGTGCGGGACGCCGGCGCCATCGCGCCGGACGTCGATCGGGCCGTCGCCCTGCAGCGTCCATCCACGGCGCGTGCGCAAGTGCTCTCGCATCGACCACAGTCTGTATCAGCCGCGCCCTCCGGGCCTCTTGTCGACGATGTCGTTTCTCAGAGGAGGTAGAGATCGTGGATAGCGCAGTCGCCCCAACAGCCGCCGGCGCAGCGACGGCGCCCGCGGTGGGCGCGTTCGCGCCCGTCCTGGTCGCGGAGCCGGCGGAGCCCGCCATCGTCGAGCAGCAGCCGATGGGCTCCAGGCAGCGCAGCGTCATCGGCGGCCTGCTCATGTTCACGACGGTCGTGCTCATGTCGCAGCTCGTCGCGATCTGGCCGGCCGTCGCCGCCGCGACATCGATCGCCGACCCGCCACCGGCGATGCCCGAGACGCCGATGCTGTTCGGTCTCGCCTACACGACCCTCAGCACCGACGTCGTGCTCATGGCGATGGTGCTCATCGTCGGCTCGCTCGGAGCGCTCGTCGGCGTGACGCGGCGCTTTTTGTACTTCGCCGGCCGCGATCAGCTCACGAAGCGCGACGAGTGGTCGTACCTCATGCGCCCGGTGCAGGGCGCGATGCTCGCGCTCATCGTGTACTTCACGCTGCGCGGCGGCTATCTCGGCCAGGACCAGACCGCGCCGGTCAACCCCTACGGCGTCGCGGCGCTGTCGGCGCTCGTCGGACTGTTCACCCGCCACGCCGTGAGCAAGCTCACCGACGTCTTCGACACGCTGTTCGGCAAGCCCAAGGAGGAGGAGAACCCGGTCACGGTCCACAAGGCCGAGGATTGACGGGCGCGGGCGCCTACTCTCGCGGCGGCGTCCCGTCGCAGGCCAGTCTCGGACCGGGCGCAGTGAAGCACCAGGGCTTCTGGTAGCGGCGCTGGCGCGAGGGCGTCTTCGGCCCCGCGGCGAACATGCAGCGCTTCTTCGGCGTGCAGACGGGCCCGCCCCAGCGCCCGGCGAACGCGTTGAAGCTCTTGGCCGGCAGCGCGATGAGGCATGCCCCCACGGGACAGTCGTCGTTGGCTCCCCAGGGCGCCTTGCCGTCGCTGTTCGTCTCGGGCAGGCGACCGTTGGGCTGCTTGCACCTGCCCGGGCAGGCGTGCGGGTAGGAGGCGTGGCTGCCGTTCGCGGGGTAGACGATCGGCCGGTCGCCGCGGCGCTCGAGCTCGGCCGCCGAGTAGCGGAAGACGCCCTCGTGGGAGGCCATGTCGACGAACGCCAGCTTCTCGGGTTGTCTCTTCGCGCTGACCACGGTCACGCCCTCCCAGTCGCCCTCGTGGTTGAAACAGCCGATGAGCCGCCGCTTGATCCTGCTCTCACAGAATGTGCGGATCGTCTTGTCGGCGAAGTCGTTGAACCGCAGGAACCACCAGTAGTCGACGTACATGCGCCCACCCGACTCGGTCACGCGGTAGTACATCGCGGCGGCGGGTCCGTGATCGCAGTCAAAGAGGTTGGACTTCTGCGGCGGTGGGCAGGCGGCGACCCCGCGGTGATCGCTTCCGGTGAGCGCGGACCCGTGGAAGTCGATGATGCGGTTCGGGCCCTGCTCGTCGGCGAGATCCTCGCCGCCCGCCAGCGGCTCGCAGTCGCTTTGGCGGTCCTTGCCGATCAGCGAGCAGACGTTGTGGCGCGGCTTGCCCTCCGGGGTCTGCTCGGCCATCAGCACCGCGATGTTCAGGGGTCGCCAGTGCTCCTCGCGGTCGAAGCGCAGGATCGGCCGGAAGTGGCTGGCAAGCTGCGCCGCGCGTTTGGCCGGCGGCTGCGTGAATTCCCGCTTGGTCAGGTCCACCACGCCCTCGTCCGCGCACGGGTGGGGCGTGACGATCGGTCGTGTCTGCGGCAGCGACCCGCTCGCCCCGCGCTTGCGCAGCTCGGTGAGCAGGTGCGGGCCGCGCTTCTGAGCGAGCTGCAGCCGCTCGCGCGTACCGATGGCCAGCGACTCCACGGACGCGCGCGGGATCGCGATGATCCGCCCCGTCCCGGCAATCGGGTGGTCGGTCGCCGTCAGGACGAGGTCGTGGCGCTTGCAGTGATCGACGTCGGCGAGGTAGATCCGCTCCGGCGTCTCGGCCACGTACAACCCGGATATCCCGCGGCCGCCCGCCTCCTCGTTCATCAGGACGGCGATCGACTGCAGCTTCGTCGCCGACGCCGTGCGCAGCGTGGTCATCAGCGCGCCGAAGATGAGCACCGCCAGGAAGACGCCAACGCCGAACCAGCGGAAGTTCGTCCCCGTCGAGCGAGCCACGGCGAGCAGCCCCACCGCGAGCAGCGCGGCGGCCGCCGTCATCGCTGCGACCCACCACTCGCCGGTGATGAGACGCAGGGCCCCCGCGAGCGCCACGACGACCAGCACGACGGCGAAGCTCGGCCCGAAGCGCGCCTTGTTGCTGCGGCGCTTCAGGAAGGCAGCGCCCGCGTTCGCGACCGTGGCCGCGGCGATGCCGGTGAGCACGAGCGCGGCGATGAGCCCGCCGGTCGACGGCTCGCTGTAGAAGATCGCCACCGCCACACCGGCGACCGCGAGCGCCAGAACGCCCCACTGGTTCTGCTTGCCCGGCGTCCCCTCGTTGTCGAGCAGGTATACGGTGAGCACGGCCAGCACCCCGATGACACCGAAGCAGACGAGCGCGACCGCCCCGATCGTCACGAGCTCGGTGTTCGGGGTGACCGCGACGGCCTGGTCGGCCGGCATGCGCGCCTGCGCGAAGCGCGCCCAGGTGATCGCGCCGCCCGTGACGCTCACGAGCGCCGCTGCTCCCCCGAGACCGCTGACAACCGCCAGCGCACGCGTGACCGCGTCGCTGGACGGTTGGCCTTCCTTCCCCACGGCGGGCTAGCCAATCACGCCGGTGCCCTTACAGTCAATGTTCACGCAAATTCCGCGCGTCAGCGGCTGGCCAGATCCTCGGGCGCCCGTTCGCGGACGATCTCCTGCGCGGCGGCCGGCAGCAGCTCCACGAGCGGCAGCAGGTCCGGCCACATGTCGCCGGCCACGGCGGCGTCGACGATCGCGAGGAGCACGGGGCGGCGCGTGAGACGCGCCTATGCGTCGAGTGCGACCGACAGCGGCTGCGACGCCGTCAGCACCTCGAGCAGCGCGGCGGATGCGTGCGGGCAGAACTGGGCGCCGGCCTCGCGCCGGATCTCGTCGCGCGCCGCGGCCGCGGACATCGCGCGGCGGTAGGGGCGGTTGGACGTCATCGCGTGGTAGGCGTCGCAGACGAGCGCGATCCGGCTCGCGATCGGGATCTGCTCGCCGGAAAGGCCGTCGGGGTAGCCGCCGCCGTCCCAGCGCTCGTGCTCGGCGCGAACCGCCGCCGCGAGATGAGCGAGCTCGGGCATCGACGCGAGGATCTCGGCGCCGACGACCGGGTGCTGGCGCATCAGCGTCCACTCGTGGTCGGTGAGCGGGCCGGGCTTGCGCAGGATCGCGTCGGGCACGGCGATCTTGCCGAGGTCGTGAAGCAGCGCGACGTGCTCCACCTCGCTCGTGCCGGCCTCGTCGAGGCCGAGCCGGCGCGCGACTCCACGCGCGAGCGTGACGACCTCGCGGGAGTGCATGGCGGTGTAGTTGTCGCGGGCGCTGACGGCCGCCAGGAGGGCGCGCAGGCTCGCCATCTCGGCCGTGGCGCCGACCGCGGGCGGCGCCGGCTCGGTGCTTGCCTGCTGGCCCGCGCGGCACTGCTTGGCGGCGTACATCGCCCGGTCAGCCGCCTCGAGCGCCTGGTTCACGCCGCCGCTGGAGCGGCCGAGCAGCGCGGTTCCGACGCTGATCGACAAGCCGACGCGGTCCTGTGTCGAGACCAGCGCCTCACGCAGATGCCCGGCGAGCTCGTTCGCGACGCCTTCGACCTCCTGCGCTTCGACGTCGAGCAGCAGCACGGCGAACTCGTCCCCGCCGAGGCGCGCGGCGCGGTCGCTCGAGCGCAGGCGCGAGGAGAGGGCCACGCCGAGCGCGCACAGCACCTCGTCGCCGGCGAGGTGACCGAGCGCGTCGTTGACCTGCTTGAAGCCGTCGATGTCCATGAGCACGAGCGCCGCGCGCTCGTCGTACCGCCGGCAGCGGTCGAGCTGGTGGGCGAGGTCCTGTTCGAAGCGGCGCCGGTTCCACAGGCCGGTGAGGGGATCGCGGTCGGCGAGGTCGAGCAGGTGCGCCTCGAGGTTCTGGCGCTCGGTCACGTCCGTGCACGTGCACACCACCGCGTACGGCGCGGTCTCCCCCGGTCGCGTCAGCGGCCGCGTGCTGACGTCGAGCCAGACGCGATCGCGGCCCGGGCGGTCCAGCCCGATGACCTGGCGCTCCGGCGTGCCGTTCGCGAACGAGCGGCCGACCGGCGTGTCCTCGGCCGCGATCGGCAGGCCATCGTCGTCGACCGACAGGAAGTCCGCTCGCGGCTCGGTCACGTGGTCCTCGTCGCTTTCCGCCAGCGCCTTGGCGGAGGCGTTGAGCATCTCGATCCTCCCGTCGGCGTGCTGCAGGAAGACGGCCTCTTCAAGCGCGCCGACGAGGCCGCGCAGCTTGCCCTCGCTCTCGCGCAGCGCGCGGTTGGCGGCGCTCGTGCGCTGGGACGCGCCGATGACGCGTGCGCATAGCGCCAGGCCGGCGACGACCGCGAGCGCCAGGCCGCCAAGCAGCACCCAGCCGAGCCAGGCCCCGTCGCCGGTCCCGGCGAGCACGCGAGCGCGTTCGGCCTGAAGGCCCAGGCGCCAGGTCGTTGCGGGAACCGTGGCGGCCACGGAGAGCGGATCGCGGAGCTTCGCGGCGCCCCTGGGCGTGAGGCGCGCGAGCACCTTTGCGTTGCCATCCGTGATGACGAGCCGGGTCCCGTCGTGGCTGGGAAGTCGGCGCAGGTAGTCCTCGAGGAACGAGCGCATGAGCTGGGCGTCGATCCCTTCGACCAGCACGCGCCGCCCGGCGGGCGTCGCGAACGGCACCCCGTACTCGATGACCCATCCGCCCGCCGTGCGGCGGACGTCGGACAGGACGCCCGGGCGGCGCACGCCGCGCGCCGGCAGCGCCGCGCCGGCGTGGGCGATGACGTTCCCACGCTCGTCGACGATTGCGCTGTAGGCGAGCTTGCTGCGCTTGACGAGCTGGTCCAAGCGGGGCTCGAGTACCGCCGAACCGCCGGAGAACCGGCGCGCCAGCTCCTTGCCGGACACGCTGCCCAGCGCGCCGAACACCGATTGCGTCAGGGCGGCCGAGATCTCGGCACGCTGCTCGAAGCGCCGCTCGGCGGCGAGCCGGCTCTCCTCTTCGGCGTCGTGCAGCTGAACTGCGAACGCCCCGAGGACAGCGAACAGGATGAATCCCAGCGGCACGAGGCCACGGCGGCCAGTCATATCCTTCCAATCGACTTTCCCCGGCCAGAGCTTGAATCGGCTCAGCGTCACGGTGCGCGCGCTACCTCCTTGCGTCCAGTACACGCTGCCCGTCTGGCCCGTCGCACATCGGTCCGGGTCTGCATGCACGCGCCGCCGCACGGGTAGCGATCAGCACATGGGAACTGTGCTGATCGTCGTGCTCGCCGTCATCGTCACGGCCCTGATCATGTGGAACCTGCCGTGGCCGCGCGGGCAAGCGGCGGGCCGCCGCGCGCGCCCCAGGAGGCGTCCGTTCGCGCCCGCGCCGGACCAGACCGGTGCCGCGGCCCACGTGCCCGACGACGAGGAGCTGCGGATGCGCGCGCAGGCGCACCGCGAGGCCGCGGCGCGCAACCAGCGTGAGGC
>JBOGYT010000276.1:0-4913 GCA_050696955.1 Solirubrobacteraceae bacterium
GTCACTTCTGCACGTATGCCATGCAGAAGTGACCGATCATCCGGGCCAGGCCGGCCATCCGTCACTTCTGCAGGTCGCTCCCCACCCCGGCGTCGGACCCTCATCCGGTACCGATGCAGTTCGTCAACCGCGCGCCCGCGCCCTGAGCCGGGTGATCAGCGCCCTGACCGGATCGTCACGCGCTTGATGACGACCGGGTCGATCGGCATCTCGGTGACCGGGTCGGCGGGGACCGCGGCGATCCGCCGCACGACCTTCAGCCCGCCGACGACGCGCCCGACGACCGCGTAGACGGGATCGAGCACCGCGCCCTGGCCGGTGACGATGAAGAACTGGCTGCCGGACGTGCCGGGTTGCTCGTCGCCCGCCTTCGCCATCGCCATCG
This sequence comes from Solirubrobacteraceae bacterium, assembly GCA_050696955.1. Taxonomy (GTDB): domain Bacteria; phylum Actinomycetota; class Thermoleophilia; order Solirubrobacterales; family Solirubrobacteraceae; genus CADCVQ01. Next base: position 386 of record JBOGYT010000276.1, read on the forward strand.
TGCCGACGGGGTAGCGCTGGCTCTTGCGCGGGGACTCGACGACGCTGAAGCCGGGGCCGCCCTCACCGCTGCCGAGCGGATCGCCGCCCTGGATGACGAAGTCGTTGCCGCCCGGCTTCGCGATCCGGTGGAAGCTCAGCCCGTCGTAGAAGCCGTTGCGCGCGAGGCCGGCGAACGTGCGCGTCGTCCTGGGAAAGTTCCGCACGTCGAGCTTGATCTTGATCGTGCCGCAGTTCGTGAGCATCGTCGCGACGTAGCGCTTGCGGCGGTTGAGCTTCTGGCGCGGCCGCTTGCGGTTCTCCTCCCGCGGCACGGACTCCGCGATCGGAGCGCAGCCGTCCTCGGAGTGGCGCGGCGTAGCGACCGGCTTGGGTGTCGTGGCGGTGCGCGCCGGCGCGTTCGCGGTGTCCGTGCCGGTCGTGCCCCGGCCGATCTCCGAGTCCTTGCCGCAGGCGCCCAGCGCCAGCGCAGCGGCCAGGATCGGGATGAGGACGGGGGCGCGTCGCACGGCGAGAGAGCGTAAATCAAACTCTGGCGGTGCACGTCAGCCCGCTCGTCGCGCGATATGACAACGTCCTGCTCGACCTCGACGGCTGCGTCTGGGTCGGGGAGGAGCCCACGCCCGGCGCGGTCGCGGCGGTCGCGGCGCTGCGCGAGGCGCGCAAGGGCCTGGCGTTCGTGACGAACGACGCACGCGTCGGTGGCGAGGACTTCGTCCGCAAGCTCTGGCGGCTCGGCTTCCAGGCGTCGCTGGAGGAGGTCGTCACGGTCGGCGGCGCGCTGCAGTTCTTCCTCGCCGAGCGGTTCTCCGGGGCCGGCGCGGTCGTCATCGGATCGGCGGCCGTCCACCGCCACGTCGAGGCCGCCGGTCTGCGGATCCTCAACGGGACGGCGTTCGCCGGCCGCGCGGAGGTCGTCGTCGTCGCCGGGCACGAGCGCTTCGACTACGCCGAGCTGCGCGCCGCGACGCAGGCGGCGCTGCGCGGAGCGTTCATCCTCGGCGCCGGCCGTGACGCGACGTTCCCGATGCCCGACGGGCACTGGCCGGGGTCCGGCGCGATCCTCGCGGCCGTGGAGACCGCGTGCGGCCGCAGCGCGCAGACCGTCGGCAAGCCGGAAGCCGGGTTGCTGCTGACCGCGCTGGACCGCCTCGAGCCCGGGCGCACGCTCATGGTCGGCGACCGCATCGACGCCGACCTCGGCGGCGCCCACGCGGCCGGCGTCGACGCGGCGATCGTCCTCACCGGCGTGGCCGATCGCGAGGCGGCCGAGGCGGCGAAGGACCCGGCTCCGGTGGCGATCGCCGACCGGCTCGAGACGCTCGTGCTCGGGTGAGCAGCGGCGGACCGGCGCCCGGGTGTCGGGGTCGACGAATCAGGGTCGCCCCCGGATGTGCGCGCGGCGGCGCGCGCCGATCCTGCTTGGCATCCCATCCAACCCCGTTGAGGGAGATGCCATGTCCACGACGTACACCGCCCCTGTTCCGGCCACGCCGTCGGCCGAGGGCGCCGGCCGCCTGCTGAGCTGGATCGCCGGCGGCTCGCGATCGTCGCGATCGCCGCCATCATCGCCGTCGCCGTCTGGCCCGCCTCGGAAGCCGACAAGGCTCGCGCGGACGGCGAGCAGCTCGGGTCGGCCGTCACGGCGCTCTACTACGCCGACGACTCGGCCGAGGCCGACGCCGCGCTGGCCGACATCGAGACGGCCGTCATCGACACGCGCGACCACGCGGGCGACGCCGTCGCCAGCCAGGTCGCCGACCAGCAGGACGCGCTCGCGCTCGCGCTCGACGACTTCCTCGGCTCGCATACGAGCGACGGCGACCTGGGCGCTCTACCAGTCCGAGCTCGACGGCGCGCTCGACGACCTCGAAAGCCAGGCAGGCCTTCTGGGAGGGCTTCGACAACGGCCCGTCGTCTCGATGGGCGTAACCACAGCCGTGGTGCCGCGCCGCCCGCAGCGCCGCGCTCCTATCCTGCTCGCGTGGAACGCGTCGCCGCCCTGCTGTGCAACCCGTCGGCCGGCGGCGGCCGCGCGGCCCGTCTGCTGCCCGAGGTGCAGGCCGCGCTGCGCGAGCTCGACGTCTCGTTTCACACCGAGATCACGCGCGATGTCGCGCACGCTCGCGCGCTCGCGCGCGCGGCCGCGCACGCCGGCGAGCTGACCGTGACGCTCGGCGGCGACGGGCTCGTCGGGTGCGTGGTCGGGGCCCTGCGCGAGGTGCCCGGCGCGGTCCTCGGCGTGTTGCCGGGCGGGCGCGGCAACGACCTCGCGCGCGTGCTGGGCATCCCGCCCGAGCCGCGCGCCGCCTGTCGCATCATCGCGGCCGGCGCGCAGCGACCGCTCGACGTCGGCGACGTGGACGGGCAGGCGTTCATCGGGATCGCGTCGCTGGGGTTCGACTCGGACGCCAACCGGATCGCCAACGAGGCGCCGCCGCGCCTGGGCAAGCTCGTCTACGTGTACGGCGGCCTGCGCGCGCTCGCGGCGTGGAAGCCGGCGCGCTTCGAGCTGCGCCTGGACGGCGCGCCGCTGGCCTTCACCGGCTACACGGTCGCGGCGGCGAACTCGAGCTCCTACGGTGGCGGCATGAAGCTCGCGCCGGCGGCCGCGCTCGACGACGGGCTGCTCGACGTCGTGCTCATCGCCGGGCATTCCAAGGCGGGCTTTCTCACGACGCTGCCGAAGGTGTTCAAGGGCGCCCACGTCGATCACCCGGCGGTGCGCATCGAGCGCGCCCGCGAGCTGCACGTCGATGCCGACCGGCCGTTCGTCATCTACGCCGACGGCGATCCGGTCGGCCAGACGCCGGCGACGATCCGCGTCACACCCGGCGCACTCGGTGTGCTGGCGCCGCGCTGATGCTCGCCGCCAAGATCGCCGTCGCGCGCGCCGCCGGCGCGCTGTCGCGCCGCAGCGGACGGGGTGCGACGAGCCTGCCGGGCAAGCTGCTCATGCGCCTCGAGCCGCGCGCGATCGGGCGCCTCGCCGGGCGCCTCGAGGGCGGCAGCGCCGTCATCTCGGCGACGAACGGCAAGACCACGACCGCGGCGATGGTTGCGGCGATCCTCGAGCGCGGCGGCGGCCGGCTCGTGCACAACCGTGCCGGTGCGAACATGGCCGGCGGCGTCGCGACGGCGCTGCTGAACGCCGCGCGCGGCGACGGCATCGACGGCGACGCGGGACTGTTCGAGGTCGACGAGTTCTGGCTGGATCGCGTCGTCGGGCAGCTGCGCCCGCGCGCGCTGCTGCTGTCGAACCTCTTCCGCGATCAGCTCGACCGCTACGGCGAGCTCGAGACGATCGCCGACCGCTGGGCCGCGGCCGTTTCCGCGGCGCCGCAGACGCAGCTCGTCCTCAACGCCGACGACCCGCTCGTCGCCGACCTCGGGCGCGTCCGGTCCGACGGCGCGGGCGTCACGTACTTCGGCGTGCAGGACGACGCCGTCGCGCTCTCGGGCCTCGCCCACGCCTCGGACTCCAAGCACTGCCGCCGCTGCGGGGCGCCGTACGTCTACGACGCCGTCTACATGGCTCACCTGGGCCGCTACCACTGCCCCAACGGCGACTCGCGGCGCCCTGAGCCCGACATCGCCGCGACCGACGTCGTGCTCGACGGCACGCGCGGCGCGAGCTTCACGCTGCGGATCGGCACGGCCGGCGCGCGGATCGCCCTCCCCCTTCCCGGCCTGTACAACGTCTACAACGCGCTCGCGGCGGCGGCGCTGACGCACGCGCTGGGCGCGAGCGCCGACGACATCGCCGGCGGCCTCGGCTCGGCGCGGGCGGCGTTCGGGCGGGCCGAGACGGTTCGCGTCGGCGGGCGCGAGCTGGCGATCCTGCTCGTCAAGAACCCGGCCGGCGCGAACGAGGTCCTGCGCACGCTCGCACTCGACGACGGCCAGCACGACGTCCTCGCCGTGCTCAACGACCGCATCGCCGATGGGCGCGATGTCTCCTGGGTCTGGGACGCGGACTTCGAGGTGCTCGCCGGGCGCGTGCGGCGGGTGACGTGCAGCGGCACCCGCGCCGCCGAGCTCGCGCTGCGGCTGAAGTACGCGGGCGTGCCGCCGGACCGGCTGCACGTCGTGCCCGCGCTCGAGCGCGGCCTCGACGCGGCACTGAGATCCGGCGAGGGCCGGCTCGTCGCCCTGCCGACGTACACGGCGATGCTCGCGCTGCGCGAGCTGCTCGTCGCGCGCGGCGCGGCGGAGGGATCGTTCGCCCGATGAGCCACGTGGTCTGGCATGACGTCGAATGCGGCTCCTACGCCGAGGACCTGGCGCTGTGGCGCTCGCTGGCGCAGGGCGAGATCGGGCCCGTGCTCGACGCCGGCGCCGGCACGGGCTTCACGACGGAGGAGATCGTCGAGCGCGTCGATGCCGGCCGCGTGACGATGCTCGATCAGAGCCCGCACCAGCTGCGCCGCGCCGAGCGCAAGCCGACGCTCGCGCGCGTGACCAAGGTGCTCGGCGACGCCGAGGCGCTGCCGTTCGAGACCGATCGCTTCGACCGCTACGTGTCGGCG
>JBOGYT010000277.1:0-3213 GCA_050696955.1 Solirubrobacteraceae bacterium
CGGCGTGGGTCCACTTCGCGGCGCTGCCCTGCTCGCCACGCGGCCGCGCGTTGCCGGCCGCGACGGCGTCGAGGAAGGCGCGCCATGTCGTGCGGGCGGGCGTCTCGGTGTACGTCCGGCCGATGTCGACGCCGGCGTGGTCGTCGCTGCCGCCGACGCCCGTGCCGCCGTGCGTCTCGATGTAGACCGTTGCGGGCGAGTTCAGCTCACGCGCGCGCGAGCCGTTGCGCGTCTCCCAGATCGAAAACAGCTGCGCGAGGCGGCGGCGGTGGCGCGGCAGGAGCGGCGCCTCGACGGCGTAGAACGGGTGCGCGAGCGCGCACGTGATGTCACGCTCGCGAAGCTCTTCGGCGACGGCCTCGACGTCGCCGGCGATCGCCTGCAGGCGATCGTGATCCTCCGGGGTGATCCCCCAGACGAGGATGTGGACGGCCTGCGGCTCGCCGCGGAACCAGGCCGTCAGCTCCTCGGAGACGAACGCGTCGTCGTAGCGCTCGGCGAGCTCGAGCGCGCCGTCGATCGTGTCGTGATCGGTGATCGTCACGAAGTCCATCCCGCGGCGCTTGGCGAGCTCGTAGACCTCCTCGGGCAAAGTGGCGCATTCGGGCAGCCCCAGCGCGCGCTGGACTCCGAGCTTGGACACTGCCGAGGCGGTGGAGTGGCAGTGCAGGTCGACCCGGCTGGTCGATTGGGGGGTCATCGTCGCTCCCTCTGCTCCTCTATCGGATGCTCTGGTCTGCCTGGAAGTTTCCCTGCAAATCGCCCGATTTCGTGAACGAGGTGGAACCGGAATGTGTTCTTCGTGTGAAGCGGGGCGACGGCTCGAACGGCGGACCCTGAGCGCCAGCGCTCAGACGCATGGAAAGGGCTCCTCGCGGTGGGCCGTTCCATCCACCGCGCACCGCGCGGAAAGGGGCAGCGCCGGTTGCCCGGCGTGCCGGGTCTTGAGGGGTACCCGCCGTCGCCGTGAGGCGTGGCCCCAGGTGCTGCCGGTGCGAGTGTCGGCGCAGATGCAGGTCGGCGACTGGCGAGTGACCTCGAGCTGTGCGCGAAACAGTGAGCTTGCCCTACAGTCGCGCAATGGAGCCGCGAGCTTCGATCTCATCCGGTCTGTGGTTCGCCGGCGCCCGGATTGTCGTTCACGTTCAAGCCGCGCAAAGCGGCGGACGCTTCGGCATGTGGGAGTCCGAGGAATACCTCGATGCCCGCCTGCCGTTGCATGTCCACCGGCGTGAGGATGAGCAGGTCGTGCTTCTCGACGGGCAGATCACCTTTTGGGTTGGCGATCGGATCCATCACCTTGTGCCGGGCGAGACGCTCGCCCTTGCGCGCGATGTTCCGCACGCCCACCTGGTCACATCGCGCAAGGCGCGAATCCTGACGGTTGCCACCCCTGGCGGCTTTGAGCGGCTGTTCACGGACCTCGGCATCCCGGCGCTACCGGGCACTACGCCGCCGCCCCCCGACAATGCCGCTCTGGCGCAGGCCGCCGGTCGGTTCGGGGTACAGATCGTGGGCCCGCCGCCCGCAGTCGACTCAGCCCGCTGACGCGAGGCGATCCAATCGCCCAGTAGCGCGACGGAGAACACCCGCTCCGAGCCGACGCTGCACGAGCGTGCCCTGACGCAGCCAGCACTTCCGACGACCGGCGCTGCGGGTGGCGCGTGCCGGATTTCGCGCAAAGCGACAGCGGGCTTGGGCTGCCGCTTCCGTCCCAGGAGGAGCACTCTGGCCAAGTCGCCCGCATCGTGCTGCTCGGCGTGGAAAGGGGCACTCTCGCTTTCGTCCGAGGCTGTCGCGTAAACCTGCTGCATGGGCGGCAATTCGTCTGGGCTGGTCGGATGATCGGGTTGTTCCCGAGCCCGGTGAGGTGCGTGGTGGCGCAGAACTTCTTCGCATGTGATCGCGAGCAGGAGCTGTTGCTGCCGCCAAGCGTGCGCGATTGGCTGCCCGAGGACCATCTCGCCTGGCTGGTGCTCGACGCCGTCGCTGCGTTTGATCTCGAGGCGTTCTACGCGTCTTACCGCCGCGACGGGTGGGGCCGCGCGGCGCAGCTCAATTCTCGAGGGAAGAACCAGGACCTCGATTTCGATGCCATCTAAGGTTTTCGGAGGCTTCAACGGCGACGCCCGTCCCGGGCTTCCCAGGCCGAGCGCTTCTGGGACGTCTTCCCGGTCCCCACCTGGCGCGATCTAGCCGCGCCTTTTCCCTGTCGCTCACCACGACGGTCTTCAGCCAACGCAGCACAGGGCGGTTTGGCGCCTGCCCCCGCAGGCCGACGCCGGAGGGCCAACCATCCTCCATCTCTTGCACAACATCGCCTACGTAAGGGATCTCCTACACGATTCCTCCTTCAGCGTTCGTGACACACGATTCTCACGCACAACTGCGCGCGACGAGGTGATGCCCGACGCCGCCGCGTTCGCCACGCTCGACAAGCCCACGCTGCTGGTGGCGGCAGCCGCGTCCCCGCCCGAGCAGCGCGAAATGACCGAGGCGATGGCCGGCGTGCTTTCCAACGCTCGCACCGCGCTGGTCGGCGGCGGCCATCTCATCGATCCGGCGGCGCCCGAAGTACTCGCCTTCATCGAGGAACTGCTCGCTCGAGCGCCGTAGGCGCGGATTCGGTCAGCCGGCATAGATGAGGCGAGGCTCCACTTCAGCGAACATGCTTGCGCTCCCGCGTCAGGACGGCTCGACGGCGAGCGCCGGCTTGATGTTGTGGTTGCCGCGGAACACGTTGTCGGGGTCGTAGCGTGCCTTGATCGCGGCGAGGCGGTCGTACTTGTACTCGCCAAACGCGGCGCGCACGCCCGACTCGCCTTCGTCCTCGGCGACGAAGTTGAGGTACAGCCCGCCCGAGGCATAGCGCCGGACCTCCTCGCGGAAGCCGCGCGCCCAGGCGATCGCGCCCTCGAGCTCGTTCCTCGCGCTCCACCGAGGCGTACGGATGAACGACCCAGGACGCGTCGCGCTGCGTCATCGGGGTGTCGTCCTCGCCGACGCGCGCGACCGCGCCGCCCCACGGGACGATGAACGACATCGACGGTGTCGGGGTCGGGGTCGCGAGCGAGTGAGTGTGCATCACCTCGATCGCCTCGTCCGAGACCACGTGCAGGTACTCCGCCGTCCACCAGTTGCGGTAGCCGGGCGGATCGTCGATCGCGCACTGCCAATCCGCGTATGGCATCGGCCCGACCAGGTCGGCGATCG
>JBOGYT010000278.1:0-5496 GCA_050696955.1 Solirubrobacteraceae bacterium
CACGACCGTCGGTGGCGGCAGCGCCGCCAATCCGCTCAAGGCGCGCTGGATGGGCATCACCGGCAGCGTCGGGATCCACGGAACGGGCCAGGACTACTCGATCGGCACCCGCGCCTCCCATGGCTGCATCCGGATGCACGTCTGGGACGTCATCGCGCTCTACAACCGCGTCCCGATCGGCACACCCGTCCTCATCCGCTGACGGCGCGGCTCAGCGGGCCGCGGCGGCTTTCGTCTGAGCATCCGCCCGTGCCTGCCCGGCCGGGGCCGCTCGACCAGACGCTCTACGCCGCCGATTGAGGCCGAAATTCCGCCGGAGTCCGGGGCCGTTGCTACTAGTGTTGTCTGACGCAATGCTTCCCGAGCAACTCGAGCAGGAGCCTCGCGAGCCGACGCGGCGGTCGGTCATCGCGTATCGCACTCCGCCCGGGACGCACACGCCGCCGGCGATCCTCCGCTGGCGCCGGGGATCCGCGCTCGTCGCGCTCGATCTGTTCGTCCTGGGGCTCGCGGTCGCCGCGAACGCGATCGGGGCCGACACCACGGACGCCACGGTCGGGCCGGTCGGCTGGATCGCGGTCTACATCGCGCTGACGATCGCCGCGATCACCATCCGGCGCGGCTACCGCTTCCGGCTGAAGACCTCGCCGTTCGAGTACGTCGGGCTCATGATCGCCGCGAACGCGATCGCCGCCACGCTGGTCCTCGCCGCGCGCGTCGTCCTGGACCCCGATCCGGACGCGGCCGGGCAGGTCGTGCGGCTGTGGGCGTTCTCGACCGTCTACCTCATCGGCGGCCGCGTGGCCGCCGCGCTGGCGTCGCGCAAAGCGGCCGGGAACGGGCTGAACACCCTCATCATCGGATCGGGCGAGATCGGCAACACGATCGCGAACCGCCTCTGCCAGCGGCCGGAGCTCGGCCTGACCCCGATCGGCTTCCTGGACAAGACGCCGCTCATCGACGCACCGCAGCAGCCGCACGGCCTGCCGATCCTGGGATCGAGCTGGGATCTCGAGAAGGTCGTTTCAGAGCGCGGCATCGAGCACGTGATCGTCGCCTTCTCCAAGGCGCCGCATCAGGTCCTGCTGAGCCTCGTCCGGCGCTGCCGGGCGATGGGGATCGAGGTCTCGCTCGTGCCGCGGCTGTTCGAGGAGACGTCGCGCCGGGTGACGATCGAGCACGTCGGCGGCATCGCGCTCACGCGGGTGGATCGCGCCGATCCGCGCGGCTGGCAGTTCGAGGCCAAGTACGCGATCGACCGCGTCGTCGCCACCCTGCTGCTCATCCTCCTGGCGCCGCTCATGCTGCTCGTCGCGGCGCTCGTGAGGCTCACGTCGCCCGGGCCGGTCCTCTTTCGCCAGGAGCGCGTCGGCCTCGACGGACGCGAGTTTCACATCGTCAAGTTCCGAACGATGCGCATCGCGGAGGGGGCCGTGGAGCGCGACGACGACTGGGTCGCGCGCGAGCTGGGGTTCGAGAACGCGCCGGGCGAGGGTCCCGAGGACCAGCGGACGCCGCTCGGGCGGTTCCTGCGGCGCACGTCGCTCGACGAGCTTCCGCAGCTGCTGAACATCGTCCGTGGCGAGATGTCGTTCATCGGCCCCCGCCCGGAGAAGACGACCTTCGCGAACGCGTTCAGCCAGCACGTCTACCGCTATGGCGACCGGCACCGCGTGAAGTCCGGGCTGACGGGCTGGGCGCAGGTCAACGGGCTGCGCGGGCAGACCTCGCTGAAGGACCGCATCGAGTGGGACAACTTCTACATCGAGAACTGGAGTCCCTGGCTGGACCTGAAGATCCTGCTGCTCACGCCCGGGGCGATCTTCACGTACCGCGAGTCTTGAGGCCCGCCGGCATCCGCGCCCCGACGCGTTCGGTCGCGGTGCGCGGAGCACGCCCGCGCAGGGCCGCGCGCGCCTCGGCCGGCAGCCCGGCGGCGATCATCGCCCCGATCCCCAGCCCGAGCGCGACCGCGAGCCGGTACTTCTCGAAGATCGACTCGACCATGCCCTTGCCGACGAGCCCGGCGACCACCGCGCCCGCGGCGAGCGCGAACGCCGCGGCGCGGTCGCTCTCGTGCCAGCTCCATCCGCGCATCGCCGCAAGGCCCGTCGCCCCGAGGGCGAGCAGGAAGAGCCCGAGCCCGACCAGTCCCGACCGCAGCAGCAGGTCGAAGAAGATGTTGTGGGTCATGTCGAGCTTGTCGAACCGCCAGTAGCCCTTGTTGTAATAGAAGTACTCCTTGCCGAGCCCCCAGCCGAAGACCGGGCGCTCCTCGATGAGCGGCCACGCCTCGCGCCACTGGTTGAGCCGGTCGCCGGTCGTCAGCGTCTCCTCGTAGGAGGTGAACGTCGTCGTGAGGCGGTCCTGGAGCGGCAGCTTGCCCTCGCCGCCCGTGATGACCTCCCCGGTCGTGGAGAGCGCCAGCAGCGCGGCGACGGCCAGCGCCGCGAGGCCGATCTCGGTCGGCGTGACCCGCACCCGCCGACGCGAGAACGCCATCGCGAGCGCGACGACGGCGAGCGACACCGCGAGTCCGATGAAGGCGGCTCGCTGGTCGGCCACCGCGGGCGCCGCCAGGAGCGCCACCGCGACCGCGAGCAGGCGCCCGCCGCCCTGCTCGGCGAGTAGCCCGAGCGCCAGCGCGACGGCACCGAGGCTCGCGAACAGCGTGGCCGCGTCCGAGCCCAGCACGCCGAAGTCCTGCAGCGGCAGCAGCGGGAGGTCGCGGGTCACGCCGACGCCGGCGACGTCGAGGGCGATGAACGCCAGGGCGGCGCACGCCGCCCCCGTCAGGAAGCGCTCGAGCCGGTCCTTGGCGAGGTATTCGTGCAGCGGCACGGTCGCCGCCAGCACGAGCACGCCGAGATAGATGATCGCCTTGCCGTGGAAGGCGACGAGCTGAAGTCGGTTGCCCTCGTAGGCGCCGAGCAGGCCGGCCGCCGCCAGCCAGACGGCGAAGACGACCCACAGCAGCACCGACGTGTTCACCGGCCGTCCGCGCGTGCGCTGGATGAGGCGGGCCAGCAGCGCCGCCGGGATCACGATGTCGATGAGCCGGAAGCTGAACCCGCGGTACTCGGGATGGATGAGGCCCGGCGGAATCTCGTTCTGGCTCTGGTACAGCAGCGACTCGGCGAGGATGATCGCGAGGACCACCGCGACGACGACGACGCCCCGGCCCGTACGCTCGAGGCGGTGCAACCACAGCAGCAGCAGCCCTGTGAAGACGACGGCGGCGACGATCGTCATGCGTCCGGCGCGCGTTGCTTGGGCGCCTCCTCGGCCTGGTGGGCGTAGCTCTCGCGCCCGCGCGTGTCGCGCTCGGTCACCCGGTTGAGCACCACGCCGAGAACGGCCGTGCCGCTGAGCTCGAGCTCGGCGAGCGCCTCCTCGATCTCCTCGCCCGTGCGCTTGCGGTAGTCGGCGACGAGCACCACGTAGTCGACCTCGCCGACGATCGCGGTCGCCTCGGCGGTGAACATCGGCGGCGCGTCGATGATGACGGTGCGGTTCTGAAGCGCCGACAGGACGCGCGGCAGCGCGTCGTGCAGGATCTCCGCCGGGTGGCGCTGCGGCTTGCCGGCGGGGATGACCTCGAGGGTGCGGACGGCGGTCTCGTGGCACATCGTCCGCACCGGCCGGCCCTCGGCGATATCGGCGATGCCCGGGCCGAGCGGCACCTCGAGCAGCTCGTGCGCGCTCGGGCGCCGCATGTCGCAGTCGACGAGCGTCACGCGCCGGCCGAGGCCGGCGAGCGTCCACGCGAGGTTCGCGGCGACGGTGGACTTACCGTCGTGATCGCCCCAGGACGTGACGGCGATCGACACGTTCAGGTCGCGTGCCCCGCGCGCGACGAGCCGCATCGTGAAGCGCGCCTCGAGGCTGCGGAACGCCTCGACGAGGTCGGGGTTGCCGGAGCCGTTGAACCGCTCGGCGACGGCGTGCTGCGCTGTGTCCCGGCCGCGCGGGATCTCGCCGAGGACCTCGTGGCCGTAGCGCTCGCGGAACCGCTCGGCGCGCGGCAGCATCGGGCGCATGCGATGGGCGATGGCCGCCACGAGCACGGCGAGGATGATTCCCAGCAGCAGGGTGCCGCCGAGGATCCGGGGGGCGCTCTGCGCTTTGACCGACGTCGCACCCGACGCCGGGCTGACGAGGTCGATCGTGATCTGCTCGGAGCGCGGCTCCTGCATGATCCGCGCCACCGCCACCTGCGCGACGTTCTCCGCCGCCTGCGGCGAGTCGCTGCGCGCGCTGAGGTCGATCACCGGGGTCCCCGGGTCGTTCGAGGCGGTGATCTCGATCGGCGCCCCGCGCAACGGCGGGGTGAGCCGCTCGCGGACGGCCTGCTCGAACGCCGCCGAGGTCAACCGCTTGATGATCGGCGGGGTGAGGAACTCGACGGTCTGCTGGGCCTCGAAGCTGAAGCTCTCGCTCTGCGGCGTGACGGTGAGGACCGCGTCTGACTCGTAGCGGTTGGGCTGCAGGACGACCGCGACGATGCCGATCGCGAAGATCGCCGAGAACAGTCCGAGCGCCAGCGTCCGAAACCGGCGTAGAGCAGCGAGCAGGTCGCCGATCGTCACGCGTGCATGGTGACAGAGGGCGCAGCGAGCATCGCGTAGATGGCGGCCGTCTCCTCGGCCATTCGCCGCACGGTGAAGCGCTCCTCGGCGCGCGCCCGGCCGCGGGCAGCGAGGTCCGCACGCGCGGCGGGATCGGCGGCGAGCTCGGCGATCGCGTGCCCGAGCGCCTGCGGATCCTCGGGCGCGACGAGGATGCCCGCGTCGCCGGCGATCTCGCGCAACCCGTCGATGTCCGAGGCGACGACCGGGACCCCCGCGTGCAGCGCCTCCATCGCCACGAGCGCGAGCCCCTCGTAGCGCGAGGGCGCGGCGAGGACGTCGAACGCGCTCAGCAGCGAGGCGGCGTCGTCGCGGGGTCCCAGCAGTCGCACGCCGTGCTCGCGAGCCAGCGGCTCGAGTTGCGCCCGCCCGGGGCCGTCGCCGACGATCGCCACGACGGCGCCGGGGTGCCGCGCGCGCACGATCGGCGCCGCCCGGCACAGGATGTCCCAGCCCTTCTGCTCGCTCAGGCGCCCGACGCCGCCGACGAGCAGCGCATCGGAAGCGACGTCAAGCGCCTCCCGAGCCGCGGGGTCGGGCGACGGGACCGGCACCCCGTTGCGTACGACGCTCGCATCCACCCCGAGCGTCGCCAGATGGGCGGCGACGCCGTCGGACACCGCGATCACCGCGTCGGCGCAGCGCAGCGTGCGGCCGCTGAGCAGCTCGTGATGGGCGGCGCGGTCGGCGAGCGCGACGTGCACCGTCACGACGAAGCGCCGCCGCAGCGCTCGCGCCGCCAGGATGCCGGCGAGCCCATCGCCCTGGTCGGTGGCGTTGACGTGGACGACGGCGGGGTCGAGCGCGCGCAGCGCGCCGATGAGCCGGCGCAGCGCCCGCGGGCGCGGTATGCGCCCGAGCCCGGGGA
>JBOGYT010000279.1:0-6955 GCA_050696955.1 Solirubrobacteraceae bacterium
TCTCCAGATCCTCCTTGGAGATCTCGCCCGCGTCATAGCCGGCGTACGCGGCCTGAAGCGTCGCGGGCCGTGGAAGGGAACCCACCGGTTCGGTCGGAATCCCGGTGTCCGTCCTGGGGTCGTAATCCGCCATGGTGCTTACGTCTCCTCGCTGTTGTCACCGCATGCTCTTCTGTAACCGCGCCCCACGGTGCGGCTGTGCACTGCCTCGCTATCGGGTCCTCCACCCGTGTATCGCCCTCGTTCACAAGGGAGATACAGACCCGTCTTCCTCGCAAGGCCAAACCTACCCCTGGACGCTCTGTCGCGTCAACCCTTAAAGGCCAGTGGCGGCGGGGAATTCTGCCTCTCGCCGACGGTGCGGCGAAGCGGATGAAGGGACTCGAACCCTCGACCTTCTGCATGGCAAGCAGACGCTCTAGCCAACTGAGCTACATCCGCGCGGGCGGCGATTATAGCCCGCTGGTTGAGGGGCGCCCGTCGGGCGATGCGCCGCAGGCGGGCCGCATCCCTGCGCGGCTGACACGACTGCGTCGTCGCGTCGGGTCGGGGAAAGGAAGTAGTCGGCCGCTTGCAGGTTTGCGCAGTCGAGGCTGCGCAAACCCGCGGTACTCCTCGCAGGCGGGGGTACGTAAGACGTGCAACACGACGGCGGACTCCGGCAGCAGATCTCGTGGCGAGTCCCGTTGGCACGTCGGTGGCCCTCTGCAATTGTCGTCCTCGTTGAAGGCCACGCGGATGTGGCCGGGGCCAACTAAGGGGCATGGAGCATGGCTGTGAGTCACAGCGATGGCGCGCGAGCCACATGGCACGGACAGCGCCCATCACCAGAAGCTCAGTCGGTCGGGCCGCGCACACAGGCCGGGCACCCACCGATCGTGAGCCTGAACGCCGGTGACACGATGAACCAGATCGAGACGAGCATGGCGCGCACATCGTCGTCGCCGCTCGTGGCGATCGTCGCCGACGACGAGCTCGTCGCCCGGCGGATCGAGACGTTGCTGAGTGCCGACGGCATGCTCATGGAGCGGCGCGGCCAGAGCTTCGACGGCGTCGCGGGCGCACCGGACGTGCTGGTCATGACGTTCGGCTCGGGCATCACCGACCGCGACTTCAAGATGCGCCGTGTTCGCAAGCAGCTACCGCGAACGCACCTCGTCGCCGTGATGCCGGAGGACTCGCGCCGCGGCGTGCGCCGCGCGCTGGAGGCCGGCGCCGCCGGGGTCGTCTTCGAGGCCGAGCTCGAGGTCGCCCTCGCGCCGACGATCCGCGCATCGCTGGCCGGGCAGATGGCGGTTCCGGCGGCCCGGCGCCACGAGGTCGACCGGCCGACGCTCTCGGGCCGCGAGAAGCAGGTGCTCGCGATGGTCGTCATGTCGATGAGCAACAAGGCGATCGCCAGCCAGCTCTACCTCGCGGAGAGCACCGTCAAGTGCCATCTCTCGTCGGCGTTCGCGAAGCTCGGCGTTCGCTCGCGCCACGAGGCGGCCGATCTGATCATTCATTCCGGCACCGACTTCGGTCTGGGCATCGTCGCGGCCCCGGACGTCTACGCAGCCACGGAAGGAAGCGACGCGATGAACCCGCCGTACCCGAAGCACGAGAGAGGGATACCGGCATGAAGCGGCTGCTGATCGTGGCCGACCACTCGCTGGTCGCGCACTCCATCCGGCTGGCGCTCAAGCAGACGGCCGGATTCCAGGTCGTCGGCATCGTCGACGGACGCGTGGAGGCGCGCGACGCGCTCTACGACCTGCGCCCCGACGTCGTTCTCGTCGACGACATGCACGATCCGCGCAGCGATGACATGCACGACACCGACCACGCGCTGGCCCGCCTGCGCGAGGCCGCCAAGCATGCCCCGCACGCCAAGCGCCTGCTGCTCACGCTGCGGATGAGCGAAGAGTGGATGAACGACGCCTTCGACGCCGGCTCGCACGCCGTGCTGTCCAAGTCGATGCACTCGGTCAGCCTCGGGACGATGCTGCGCGAGGTCGTGCGCGGCAACGTCGTGCACCGCTTCGAGCGCCGTCCGCCGGCGCCCGCCGAGGACTGCCCGCTGACCATGCGCGAGAAGGAGATCCTCGGCTTCGTCGCAGAAGGCGCGACGAACGGCCAGATCGCCCGGACGCTCTGGGTCACCGAGCAGACCGTGAAGTTCCACCTGTCGAACACGTACCGCAAGCTCGGAGTGGCAAACCGGACAGAGGCGAGCCACTACGCCCACATCCACAACCTCGTGACGGCGGCTGAGGCAGTTGCATGCTGACCCGTCCAACGGGGGTCCGCATGACGCAGGATCCGTCCATCACACCAATTGCTCAGGGGAAGGCCAGATGAAGCGTGCGCGCATGAAAGCGCTCCCGATGCCCGAGGCGAACACGCCGTGGGCGGGGCAGACGAAGGATCGTCTCGTCGCCAAACCGACCATCGAGACATCGCCCGAGATCGAGCGACTGGTCAGCCGGGCCGTCGCTCGTGCCAAGCAGGGCGATCGCGACGCCGTGCGCTTCCTCTACCTGAGGTACGCCGACAACGTCTACGGCTACGTCCGCACGATCGTGCGCGACCATCACGACGCCGAGGACGTCACGCAACAGGTGTTCGCCAAGCTCATGACGGCGATCATCAAGTACGAGCAGCGCGACGTTCCGTTCGTCGCCTGGCTGCTGCGCATGGCGCACAACGCGGCGGTCGACGCCGTCCGCGCCCGTCGCGCCACGCCGGCCGAGGAGATCTTCGGTCCCGACGATGCCGTCTGCGAGGACGCGCCCGAGCGCGCTCGCTCGCTGCATGCGGCGCTTGCCGCGCTGCCCTCAGACCAGCGCGAGGTCGTCGTCCTGCGCCATGTCCTCGGCCTCTCGCCCGTGGAGATCGCCGAGCGGCTCGGGCGCACGTCGAGCTCCGTGTACGGCCTGCACCATCGCGGCCGGCGGGCGCTGTGCGCGGGCCTGACGCGGCTTGACTCGGTGCCGCTGACGGCCCGTGCCGTGGCGGCCTGACGCCTCCGCTGCGCTGAGATCTACGCAGCGCGCCCTGCGCGCGTGGAGGGGGCCCATCCTTGGCATCCCCTCCACGCATAACACGCCCTGCCGTCGTGGGGCGACGAGCGACGAGCGTGCTAGCTAGCAGATTCCACACGGGAATCTCTTGCTGCCGACATGGATCCTCGGTCAGTGCCACCAACCGGGTACTGGCCGAAGGTGTAGTTCGGGCGAGATCTAGACCTTTATCCGCCAACCTTAAAACGGCGTGTTTGGCGCGACGTGCGATCGGCTACGCCGGCGCCTGGTCTGCGAGCTCGGCGAGCACCTCGTCGGTGTGCTCGCCGAGGTGCGGCGAGCGCTTGGCGGGCATGCGACCCGAGACGCTGAAGTTCAGCGGCGAGGCCGGCGTGAGGTACGTCCCGACCGGGTGCTCGACCATCGTGAACAGCGGGTTGGACTCCGAGCAGCGCGCGTCCTCCTCGACGAGCTGCTTGAACGTCTGGTACGGGCCCCACGAGACGCCCGTGCCCGCGAACGTCTCGCGGATCTGCTCCAGCGTGCGCTCGGCGAACCACGGCGTGAGCAGCTCCCGGATGAGGTCGCGGCCCTTGTAGCGGCCGGCCTCGCCGCGGAAGTCATGCCCGGTGGCCTGCTCGACGGTGGCGAAGAGCTCCTCGGTCCCCGTCGCCTCCTTGAGCGCCTTCCACTGGCGCGCGGTGAGCGCGACGACCATGACGCGGCGCCCGTCGGAGGTCGGAAAATCGCCGCCGAAGGCGCCGTAGAGGTAGTTGCCGTCGCGCGGCTGGTCGCGGCCCTCGAGCTGTACCTCGGCGATACGCCCGAGGTGGCCCACCGTGGCGAAGGCGACGTCCGACAGCGCGATCTCGACGAGCTGGCCCTCGCCGGTCGCGTCGCGGTGACGTAGCGCCGCGAGCAGCCCGATCACGGCCAGGCCGCCCATGATCGAGTCCCACGCCGGCATGAGGCTGTTCGTCGGCACGGCGGAGTCGCGCGGGCCCATCGCCTCGGGAAAGCCGGCCGACGGGTTGACCGTGTAATCGACCTCCGACGAGCCGTCATGGTTGCCGGTCATGACGACCATGATGAGATCCTCGCGTCGCTCGGAGAGCGCCTCGTAGCTCATCCAGCCGCGGGCCGGGAAGTTCGTCAGGAAGATGCCGTTGCCGTCGCCCGGCGCCGTGATGAGCTGGGCGAGCTGCTCGCGGCCCTCGTCGGAGCGCAGGTCGACCTCGATCGAGCGCTTGCCTTTCTGCAGGCCCGACCAGAACAGGCTGTCGCCGCCCGATGACAGCGGCCAGCGCTTGAAGTCCAGGCCGCCGCCGGGGGCGTCGAAGCGGATGACGTCGGCCCCGAGCTGGGCGAGGGTCATCCCCGCCGTCGGCGCGGCGACGAACGCCGAGCCTTCGATCACCCGGATGCCAGAGAGGATCCCTTCGGTCATGCCATCACTCCCACGAGTCGCCAGTCCAGTACCGCATCGAACGAGCCGTCGGCGCGCTGCGCCTCGACCTCGCTGCGCAACGTCACGAGCCCGCCGCCATCGGGCAGCGCCTCCGTGCCCTCGAGCTGGATCGTGCTGCGCAGTACGTCGCCCTCGAACACCGGCGCGAGGTGGTTGCAGTGATGCCAGCCGAGGATCGTCACGAGGTTCGGCAGCGTCTTTACGATCTGTGCCGCCGCGATCCCGATCGTGTGGCCGCCGTAGACGAGGCGCTGACCGGAGTGATGGGACCCGGGGTCGGTGTGCGCCTTGGCGATGTTCAGCGACAGGCGCGCGAGCTCGGTCGCCGCGGTGACGCTGTCGCCGCCGTCGACCTTCCACGTCGTCGGCGCGCTGAGGTCGGCGAAGTGCTCGCCGGGGACCTCGTCGCGGTACGCGTCGAGGTCGACGTCCTCCAGCGAGCTCGTCAGGGCCTCGGGCGGCAGGTCGGCCGGGAACTGGTCGAGGTCGTCGGCGTGGGGCTCGGACGCGTCGAGATCTGAGATCGGGAGCATCGCGCAGCGCCAGTAGTCGAGGATCGCGCGGTCCTCCTGGTCCTTCGTGACGATATGCAGGACGGCGAGGCCGGTCGGCCTACGCCCTTCCTTCACCGCGTTGCGCTTGAGCGCGACGATCTCGGTCGTCGTCCGCATCGTGTCGCCGATCGCGGGCAGCCGGCGCAGCATGAGCCGGCGGTAGAAGAGGTTGCCGATGACGCGCTGGGTCAGGTGGGTCGACTGCCCGATCGAGACGTCGCAGACGAGCATGGGGTGGGCCAGGCGGCGACCCGCGACGCGCTCGGACAGCGTCGCGTCGAGCGCCAGTCGCAGACGATCGCCGACGATCGACTGGTGCAGCGCGGCGTGGCCTTCGTTGAGCGTCATCGCCGGGAACTCGACGTAGGTGTCGCCGACGGACAGCTCCTCCCAGTAGGGGCCGCCGACAAGGACGGCGTCGTCAGTGGCTGGCGTTGTGCTCATGGGCTCCGATCCGCGTCCTGAAGATGTGCTGAAGGGCGCTGAAACTACACGAGATGCGGGCTACGAGATCGCTGGCTCGGGTGCCGTGAAGATCACGCTGTCGCCCGCGGCCAGCGGCTCCTCGGGATCGTCCACGATCCGGTCCCCGTTGACGATCGCGACGACGTCGCCGCCGAGCTTGATGCTGATGATCCCCGCGGCCGCGCCGACGGTCGCGACGCACAGGGTGATCGGGTCCAGGCCGTACACGCGCAGGCCGCCCCAGCAGCGCACGGTCACGCGCGGCGCGAGCCGGGCGCGCGCCGCGTCGTACTCGTCCCGGGTGTTGACGTTGTGCAGCGAGCGCAGCTCGGGGTCGAAGACCGCCACCGCGCGATCGCCGAGCAGCGCCGGCTCGTTGAGCGTCAGGACGTTCAGGCGCGCCATGAACGCGCCGGTGCCGAGGTCGTCGCCGGCGATGACGTCCTCGAGCACGTCCGCCACGGACGTCCGGTAGGCGGCGGCCAGCGGGTGGTCGAAGCCGTGCGCGTGGGGAAGCGCGACGTCGTGGTCGGGGTCGAGCGAGCGGATGACGTGGCGGATGAACGCGGGGTGCTGCAGGGGCGTGTCGACGCCGCTGACGTAGACGACGTCCGCGCGCTGCGCGATCGCCGCCAGCCCCGCGGCGAGCGCCTCGAGCGGGCCGCGTCCCGCGCGCGCGTCCTCGGCGAGCTCGACGCCGTCGGGCAGCGGCGGCAGCTCCTGCTCGGGCGCCTTGACGACGACGAGCGGACCGTCCACGGCCCGGCCGACGATCCCGATCGCGCGGCGCAGGAGCGTCGAGCCGCGCCAGTCGAGCGTCGCCTTCGGGGCGCCCATCCGGGTCGAGCGCCCTCCCGCGAGGACGATGCCGGCGGTGGCGGTCATTGGGCAAGCCTATGCGGCTTGGAGCGCCCGCGCGAACGCCTTGTAGGCGCGGTCGCCGAACAGCCAGAAGCGCGCCTCCTCGACGGCCGGATGCGCGTCGAGCGCGGCCGACGTCGCGGCGATCGCGACCGCTGCCGCCTCGTCGAGCGGGTAGCCGTAGACGCCCGCCGAGATCGCCGGGAACGCGACGCGCCGGCAGCCGTGCTCGGAGGCCAGCTCGATCGCGCGGCGATAGCAGGAGGCCAGCAGCTTCGGCTCGCCCTCCGCGCCGCCGTGCCAGACCGGGCCGACGGCGTGGATGACGTGCTTGGCGGCGAGGCGGCCGGCGCCGGTGATCTTCGCGTCGCCGGTGTCGCAGCCGCCCAGCGTCCGGCACTCCTCCAGCAGCTCCGGTCCGGCGGCGCGGTGGATCGCGCCGTCGACGCCGCCGCCGCCCAGCAGGCTCGAGCCGGACGACCGCCCCGCTCGACGAATCTACCAGTAGGTAGAGGAATCCTTCCGGTCCCTGGCGGACGTCGCGGATGCGGCCGACCGCGCCCTGGAGCATGCGCTCCTCCCTGACGACCTTCTCGCCGTCGAGC
>JBOGYT010000280.1:0-4080 GCA_050696955.1 Solirubrobacteraceae bacterium
GGTAGAGCCCGAGCGCGATCGCGGCGAGCGCGAGCAGGATCAGCAGCCACAACCACCAGCGGCGGCCGCGGTCCTCCTCGACCACCTCCTCGACGACCGGCGGCGGCGGAAGCACCTCGTGCCCGGCACGCGCGGCCTCGTGCGCGGCGATGAACTCGTCGGCGTCGGCGAAGCGGGCGGCCGGATCCTTCTGCAGCGCGCACAGGACCACGGCCTCGAGCTCGGGCGTGACCTCCGGGTTGATCGCGCTCGGCGGGACCGGCGCCTCGTTGACCTGCTTGACCGCGATCGTCACCGCCGAGTCGGCCTCGAACGGGACGCCGCCGGTGAGCATCTCGTAGAGCACGATCCCGACGGCGTAGAGGTCGGAGCGCGCGGTGACGGCGTGCCCCTGCGCCTGCTCGGGCGACAGGTACTGCGCGGTGCCCATGATCGAGCCGGTCTGCGTCATGTCCGACGCGCCCTGGCGCGCGATGCCGAAGTCGGTGACCTTCGCCCGCCCCTCCTCGTCGACGATGACGTTGTGCGGCTTGAGGTCGCGATGGATGACGCCGCGGCGGTGGGCGAAGCGCGTCGCGCGGAGGATCTGGATGGCAAGGTCGACGGCGCGGGCCGGCGGGAGCGGGGTGGGTGGGTCCGTTTCCCGGATGACCTGCTTGAGCGTCCGGCCGGCGACGTACTCCATCGCGATGTACGACGTGCCGTCCCACTCGCCGCGGTCGTAGACCGACACGACGTGCTGGTGCTGCAGCCCCGCCGCGGCCGAGGCCTCGCGCTTGAAGCGCTCGACGAACTCCGCGTCGCGCTCGAAGCGGTCGTGCAGGAGCTTCAACGCGACCTTGCGACCGAGCTGCAGGTCGGTCGCGCAGTAGACCTCGGCCATCCCGCCCGAGCCGAGGTGGGCGATCACCTGATAGCGGCCGTCGACGACCGTGTCGGCCTGGATCCTCACCGCAGCAGCTCCTGCATGACGGCCTTGGCGATCGGGGCGGCGACGACGCCGCCCTGGCCGCCCTGCACGTTCTGGATCGTCACCGCGACCGCGGCGCGTGGCGAGCGCTGCGGGGCGAAGCCGATGAACCACGGCTGGTTGAGCCCGCGCAGGTTGAGCTCGGCGGTACCGGTCTTGCCGGCCACGTCGATGCCGGCCAGTGCCGCGGCGGTGCCGCTGCCCTCGCGCACGACGTTGCCCATCATCACGTTCAGCGCCCGCGCGGTGCTCGACTTCATGACGCGCCGCCCCTCGTCGACGCCGATGTCCTCGACGACGCGCCCGTCGCGATCCACGACGCGGTC
The DNA here is from genome assembly GCA_050696955.1 of Solirubrobacteraceae bacterium. Classification (GTDB taxonomy): domain Bacteria; phylum Actinomycetota; class Thermoleophilia; order Solirubrobacterales; family Solirubrobacteraceae; genus CADCVQ01. The sequence continues at coordinate 1,297 of JBOGYT010000280.1, forward strand.
GGTCAGCCGCGGCTTCACGAGCACGCCGTCGTTGGCGACCGTGGCCGCGACGATCGCCATCTGCAGCGGCGTCACGCGCAGGCGCTCCTGGCCGATGGCGACGCGGCCGATGTCGACCGAGCCCGACGACGCCTCGATGAGGCCGCTGCGGGCGTAGATGCCGCTCGCGATGAGCTGGCTGCCGGGGTAGTCGAGCGGCGGGTCCTTGTAGAAGCCGAAGCGGCTCATGTAGTCGTTGAGCGTGTCGCGGCCGAGCTTCTCGGCGACCTGCGCCCACACGGTGTTGACGGAGTTCGTCAGCGCGGTGGTCAACGTGATCGGGCCGAAGTCGCGATCGCCGAAGTTCTCCAGCGGCACCCCGGAGATCTGCTTGGGCGAGTCGCCGTTGACGATCGAATTGGGCGAGAACTCGCCGCTGTCGATCGCGGCGGCCGCGGCGATGACCTTCATCGTCGATCCCGGCGGGAAGCCCGACTGCGTCGCGCGGTTCACGAGCGGCGCATTGCGCTCGTCGCGGTTGAGCTGCGCGACGCGCCGGGCGTCGTCGAGCTCGCGCGGGTCGTAGCCCGGCGTCGAGGCCATGACCCGCACCTTGCCGGTCGCCGGCTCGATCGCGACGACGGCGCCCTTGCGGCCGGCGAGCCCGTCGATCGCGATGCGCTGCGCGGCGGGATCGAGGTTCGTCGTGACGTTGTCGCCCTGCTGGCGCTTGCCGCGCAGCTCGTCGAGCAGCGAGGCCAGCTCGTTGCGCTCGCCGATGAGCTCGTCGTTGCGCGAGCGCTCGAGGCCGGCGCGGCCGATCGTCAGCGGGAAGTCGTAGCCGATCGCGTGGGCGAAGGGCCGCGCCGCGTCGCTGTACCGGCGCTCGTAGAACTCCGACTTGCGCCCCTGGCGAACCGAGCGCGCGAGCAGCTCGCCGTCGCTCGCCCGGATCGTCCCGCGGCGGATCCGCTGCTCGGCGAGCAGGTTGCGCCGGTTCAGCGAGTTGTCGCGGTAGGACTCGGCGTTCAGCACCGTGTTCCAGCTCGTGAGCGCGGCGAGCGCGCCGAACAGCACGAGGAACAGGACGAAGAGCTTGAGGATCGGCGCGTTCATCGTCCCTGGGCCTCGCGTCTCGCCCGGTCGGAGATGAGCAAGAGCAGCGCCAGCAGGATGAAGTTCGCCACGATCGACGAGCCGCCGTAGGAGACGAACGGCAGCGTCACGCCGGTCAGCGGGATGAGCTTCGTGACGCCGCCGACGATGACGAAGACCTGCAGCGCGAACACCGCCGTCAGTCCGGTCGCGAGCAGCTTGGAGAACGAGTCGGTCGCGAGCATCGCGGTCTTGAAGCCGCGCTCGATGATGAGCAGGTACACGAGCAGCACGGCGACCGCGCCGAGCAGCCCGAGCTCGTTCGTGATGACGGCGTAGATGAAGTCCGTGTGGGCCGCGGGCAGGATCTTCGTGCCGTCGGCGCCCTCGATGATCGCCTGGCCGAAGCCGCGGCCGAAGAGCCCGCCGTCGGCCTGCGAGAAGACCGATTGCGCGAGCTGGTAGCTGCCGCCGACCGTCTTGTCGTACAGGTCGGGGTCGAACGGATGCAGCCAGGCGTCGACGCGGCCCTCGATCGTCGGCCGCACGGCGTACAGCAGGCGCGCGCCGAGCGCGAACAGCGTCAGCCCGATGACCACGAACGAGATCCGGTTCGTCGCGACGTAGACGAGCGCGAGGAAGCCGCCGAAGAACATGATCGACGAGCCGAGATCCTGGATGACGAACAGCAGCACCATCGCCGTGCCCCACACGGCGAGCAGCGGGCCGAGGTGCTTCAGCGGCGGAAACGTGATCCCGGCGAAGCGGCGCGCGCCCACGACGAGCACCTGGCGCGTGTCGCGCAGGTACGACGCCAGGAAGATGACGATCGCGATCTTCGCCAGCTCGGCGGGCTGAAACTCGATCGGGCCGAGGTCGACCTGGAGATAGGCGCCATTGATGGGGCTGCCCAGGCGCGGCAGCAGCAGCAGGACGATGCCGCCCAGCGCGATGACGTAGCGGTACTGCTCCAGCACGCGGTGATCGCGGCGCAGCGCGACGATCGTGAGGGTGAAGAAGATGAGCCCGACGACGAACCACTGCGCCTGCTCGCGCGCGAGGTCCTCGTCGAGCCGGTAGAGCATGACCAGGCCGAAGCACGCGAGCACCGCGACGAGCGCGAACAGGTACGGGTCGGCGTGCGGCAGGAAGACGCGCAGCACGAGGTGCGCGGCAAGGCAGAGCCCCAGGAAGATCGCGCCGTACGTCAGCGACAGATCGGAGACGAGGTCGTCGCGTTGGATGAAGATCGCGGCGAAGCCGGCCGTGAGCAGCAGCGAGGCCGGGATGAGCGCGAACAGCTCGCGGTTGCGCTCGGTCATGAGGTCAGCCGTCCGAGCTCGAGCTCCCGCACGAGGTCCTTCGCGTCGTCGTTGGAGCGCAGCGTGTGGTCGGTGAGCTTCTCGCGGCGGCGCTCGGGCAGCGAGCTCAGCGGCACGCCGGAGACGTAGTTGACCTTGTACAGCGAGATGCCGCCCGGCAGCTCGTAGGGCAGGCCGCGGTAGACCGTCACGAAGCCGTCGTCGTCGGTGCCGACGAAGTAAACCGCCTGGTTGGCGACATAGGCGCCGAGCGTGAGCGGCACGACCAGCAGCGCGAAGATCGCGAAGATCGTCGCCCAGCGACGGCCCCGGCGCGAGCGCCCGGGCTGCGCCTCGGTCGCCGGCGGACGCGGCTGCAGGCGCCGCGGCTCGGCAGTCGGCGCGAGGG
>JBOGYT010000281.1:0-6040 GCA_050696955.1 Solirubrobacteraceae bacterium
CGAGCAGCTGCCGCTGCGCGCTCCTGCCGTGCTGGCTCGCCGCCTTGCGCGCGATCGTGGCGAACACGGTGCGCATGCGAACCCCGTACGCGACACGACCGCGCGGGCGGCGCGTAGGTTGAGCGAATGAGCAACCGAGGGCTCCAGTGGGGTGTCGTGCGCGTGCGGGGAGGCGCTGCGCAGCCGGCGCTGCGCGATGGCGACGCGGTGGTGCTGGCCGCCCGGCTCGCGCTCCACGACGGCGAGCTCGCTCGCGCGCTCGCCGCACCCGACCTCAACGCGCTCATCGAGCTGGGACCGGCCGCGTGGCGGGCGGTGCAGGACGCTGCCGCCGACCCGCCCGCCGCTGCCCGCGTGCCGCCGGTGGACTGCGAGCCGGTGCGACCGGTCCGGGTCACCGACGTCGCCGACTTCTACGCCTCGCTCGAGCATGCGACGAACTTCGGTCGGATCTTCCGGCCGGGCAGGCCGCCGGTGCGCGACAACTGGCGCCACGTCCCCGTCGCCTACCACGGGCGAGCGTCGACGGTCGTCGTCAGCGGGACCAGCGTGGAGCGCCCGCGCGGCGTCGTCGCGCCCGGCGAGCTGGCGCCGACCCGCGAGCTCGACCTCGAATGCGAGCTGGGCTACGTGTGCGGTCCGTCGGCGCGCGGGCCGATCGCGATCGACCGCGCGGACGAGCACGTCTTTGGTGTCGTGCTCGTCAACGACTGGAGCGCGCGCGACGTCCAGCGCTTCGAGTACGAGCCGCTCGGCCCGTTCGCCGGCAAGTCGTTCGCCACCTCGATGTCGGCCTGGATCACGCCGCTGGAGGCGCTCGCCGAGGCCCGCGTGGCGCCGCAGCCGCAGGTCCCGCAGCCCGCAGAGCACCTGCGCGCCGCCGACCCGTGGCTGCTCGACGTCGCGCTCGAGGTCGAGCTCAACGGCGAGATCGTCTCGCGGCCCGAGGCGGCCGGGCTCTACTGGACGCCGGCTCAGATGCTCGCCCACATGACGGTCAACGGCGCATCGCTGACGGCCGGCGACCTCTTCGCCACGGGCACGATCAGCGGGGCGCAGCCCGGCACCGAGGGCTCGCTCGCCGAGCTCTACGCCGGCGAGCGCTGGCTCGCCGACGGCGACGAGGTTGTGCTGCGCGGCCGGGCGGGGGACGTCGAGCTGGGCGAGGTCCGGGGCCGGGTCGAGCCGGGCTGAGCGCGTATCCTGGCCGGCGCGATGACGAGGCCCGTCAAGATCGCGGTCATCGGAGGCGGCTACGGCGCGAAGATCCCGCTGCCCGTCTACGGCGAGCTGCCCGAGTTCGAGCCGGTCGCGGCCTGGTCGCGGCGGCCCGAGCGCGCGCAGGAGCTGGCCGGCGAGCACGGGCTCGAGCTCGGCAGCGCGGAGCTCGACGAGGTCCTCGGGCACCCGGGGCTCGAGGCCGTTCACGTCGCGACGCCGGTGGCGATGCACGCGGGCGTCGCGATCGCCGCCGCGCGGCGCGGCCTGCACGTCCTCTGCGAGAAGCCGATCGCCTCGGACCTCGCCGAGGCGTACACGGTGGTCAGCGCGATCGAGGAGGTGGGCGTCGTCGGCGCCGTCAACTTCGGGCGCCGCTTTCAGGCGACGCGCGAACGGCTCATCGAACGGGTGCGCGAGGTCGCGGGGCAGCCGCGGATGGTGTCGATCGAGCTCGTCCAGGCCGACCACGCCGAGCCGGATTCGCGCCCGTTCAGCTGGGTGCAGGACGCCGTCATGGGCGGCGGGCGGCTCCAGGCCTACGGCATCCACGACCTCGACCTGCTCGACGAGGTGTTCGAGGTCGAGGCCGTGGCGGCCGCGACCGACGTCGGCGTGTCGCCCCGCCAGGACGCCGACGGCACAGCGCGCGAGGTCACGGCCGAGGACGCCTACGCGATCCTGCTGCGCTTCGTCGGCGGCGGGCTCGGGCACGTGAGCCTGACCGCGACCGCGCGCCACAAGCGCGGCGACACGATCGAGGTGCACGGCGCCGAGGGCACGGTGCGCCTGGATGAGGACAAGCGCCTGTGGTGGGGCCGCGCCGGCGAGGAGCTGCGCAGCGAGGGCCCGATCGCCGCCAGCTCGAAGGACGCGTTCGCGCGCGTCGCGCGCAACTTCCACGCCGCCATCCGCGAGGGCGCGCCCGCGGAGCCGTCACTCGACGAGGGCCTGCGCGTGCAGGCGCTCTTCGACGCCGTCCGCACGGCCGCGGCCGAGCGCCGCTGGGTCGAGCCCGAGCGCGTCGGGTGACCGCGCGGCGCCTGTACATCGTCCGCCACGGACAAACCGAGAGCTCGGCGCGCAAGGCGTACTCCGGGCGCGCGGACGTCGCACTCACCGCCGAGGGCCGCGAGCAGGCCCGCGCCGCCGGCGAGCAGCTTGCCGGCGCCGGCGTCGACGCCGTCTACAGCAGCCCGCTCAGCCGCGCGCGCGACACCGCACGGGCGATCGCCGACGCCACGGGCGCGCCGCTGCACGTCGACGAGCGCCTGACCGAGGTCGACTACGGCGCCTTCGAGAACCTCGACCGCGCGCAGGCGCTCGAGCGCTTCGGCGACGCGTTCGCCGCCTGGCGCGACGACCCGTTCGGCGCCCCCGTCCCCGGCATGGAGCCGCTCGCCGACGCACTGGACCGCGCCCGGGCCGCCACCGCCGACGCGCTCGCCGCCGCCCAGCTGCCCGTGATCGTCGGTCACCAGGGGATCCTGCGGATCGTGCTCATAGCCCTCGGCGAGCTCGCACAGGACGACTACTTCACCAAGCGCCTGTACGAAGCCGAGCCGCTCACGATCCTCAACCCGCAGATACGGTGAACACGTTGACCGCCCTTGAGCCTGCCGAGTACGCCCTGCTCGAGCAGCTCGTGGGCCGCGCCACCGTGCGAGGGCATCGACGAGATCGGCGATACCTGGCCGGTCCCGACGAACCCGCGGCGCTCGCACTTCGAGGGGCGCGCCGGCGATCTCGCCGAGCTCTTCGACGCCGCCTACTGCTACATGCTGTGCATGAGCTCGCCGTCGGGCCCGGCCAGAAGTGAACAAGGGCGACGAGCTGGGGTACTTCAGCTTCGGTGGCTCGACGCTCTGCATCGTGTTCCAGGCCGGCGTCATCGACTACTACACGTTGCGTGCGCCCGTTGTCGGCGACCCCAACGCGGGTCCGCAGGGGTCGATCAACTCCGTCATCAAGGCGCGCGCGCAGATCGCCGTCGCGAAGTAGCGGTATGGTCGGCCTGCCGGGCGCGCACACTCGCCGAGGAAGGGGGCTTGGTGGCCGAGCACGACGAGCTGCTCAAGCGGTTTCAGCCCATACTGCGCTACGACTCGAACGAGCAGTACTACGTCGACAGCGCCGCGCAGTGGACCGAGTGCCCGGGCAACGAGCTGCGCCGCCAGGACGTTGCCGAAGGTAAGAAGGGCAAGGTTCTCGCGAGCGCCGTGCCCTCGGGCGCGGAGCCACGACTGACGCTGCAGTTCCTGGGCAGCTTCGACGCCGGCTACGCGAACGGCGCGCCGTGGGAGGACACCGACCTCATCGGCAACCCCGGCAGGAACTACCGCGAGCAGTACGTGCGCCTGCGCACCGAGCGCCCGGAGCTCAACAACGTCATGTACGCGCGCGCGGTGACGGACAACGAGCGGCTTTGGTTGCAGTACTGGTTGTGGTACTTCTACAACGACTACCAGCTCGCGTTCGGCGCCGGCACGCACGAAGGCGATTGGGAGATGGTCCAGCTGCGCATGCACCCGACCGAGGATCGGCCGGACCTCGCGGTGTACGCGCAGCATCGCTACGGCGAGAAGCGCTCGTGGGGCGGCGTCGAGAAGGTCGGCGAGCGGCCGGTCATCTACGTCGGGCGCGGGTCGCACGCGTCGTACTTCGAGGCGGGCTTTCACCAGACGGAGGCGTGGTACGACCTCGCCGACGGCAAGCGCACGGCGCCGGATCTGAAGCTCGAGCTCATCCGCACCGCCACGACCCATGCGTGGATGCGGTGGCGGGGACGCTGGGGCGACACGAAACCGCACGGCGACAAGCTCGGCCTGCACTCCAATGCCCCCACCGGTCCGGCCCGCAAGAAGCAGTGGCGAAAGCCGAACGAGTGGCTCAACGAAGCGACGGAGACGAAGCTCGTCAAGGGCCAGGTCGCGCCGGACGTCGACGTCACGCGCGAGAACGGCAGGCTGCGCGTCGACTACGACTTCACGAAGCGCAACCCGCGCCCGGCCGAGCTCGTCGTGACCGTCAACTCGCGCGACGAGACCGGCGTCCCACCGAAGGCCCACAACGTCGCGGACTTCGATCCCAGCGGGCGCGGCAGCGTGACGACGGACATCCCGCTCGATCCCGCCAGGCACTACGACGTCTACACGAGCACCGTCGGCGGCGACCCGCCGAAGCCGTCGGAGTCCACGCTCGAGGAGATCGACGCGGTCAAGGGGAAGGAGAAGGTTCCGCTGGGGACGAAGGTGGCGGTCGTCTTCAGCGGGCTGTTCGCGAAGATCCGCCGCGATCGCTGAGGCGCTCCGCCTCCACCGCGCCGCGCACGACGCAGCCGGCGAGGTGGTCGTTCACGAGGCCGCAAGCCTGCATGAGCGCGTACGCGGTCGTCGGGCCGACGAACCGAAATCCGCGGCGCTTGAGCTCGCGCGCGAGCGCCTTGGACTCCGGCGTGGTGGCCGGCATGTCCTCGAGCCTGCGCGGCGCCGCCCCGCGCGGTGCCGGCGCGAAGGACCACAGGAGCGCGGCCAGCGTCTCCCCCGCCTCCTGGACGGCGACCGTCGCACACGCGTTGGCGATCGCGGCCTCGATCTTCGCGCGGTTGCGGACGATGCCGGCGTCCTGCATGAGCCGCGCGACGTCGGCGTCGTCGAAGCGCGCGAGGCGCTGCGGGTCGAAGCCGGCGAACGCCGCGCGAAAATGCGGGCGCTTGCGCAGGATCGTCAGCCACGACAGGCCGGACTGAAAGCCCTCCAGGCACAGGCGCTCGAGCAGCTTCGCGTCGTCGCGGACCGGCCGGCCCCATTCCTCGTCGTGGTAGGCGATGTAGAGCGGGTCGGTCATCGGCCAGCAGCGCAGCGGCTCCTCGCCGGTCATCGCGCGATCCGCAGCGCCTCGACGCGGCGCGAGTAGCTCAGCCCCGGCGTGGGCCCGCCCTCGAGCACGTAGATGCTCCCCTTGTAGGCGATCGCACCGAGGCCGTGGCGCGGCGTCGGCAGCCGCTTGAGGTAGCGCCAGCGGCGCCGGCGCGGGTCGTAGGCCTCCACCTCGGCGATCGTCCCCGCGCCCTCCTCGCCGCCGACGACGACGATCCGCCCGGCGACCGTCGCGGCCGCGATCCCGCCGCGCGCCTTGCGCATCTTCTTCACGCGCAGCCAGCGGCGCGTGGCCGGCACGTAGCGCTCGACGACGGCGTAGTTGCCCTTGCCGGCGGCGCGACCGGCGAGCACGTACAGCGAGCCGCGGTGGACGGCCGCCGCGAGGTGCTCGCGCGGCAGTCGCATCGGCGCGCCGGTGGTCCAGGTGTTCGTCTTGAAGCCGTAGATCTCGAGCGTTTCGAGCGGCTTGCCGTTGCGCGCGCCGCCTGCGGCGAACAGGCGGTTGCCGATGACGCCGGCGGCGTGCGCGCCGCGCCGGCTCGGCGCGTCCCTCAGGCGCGTCCACGCGTTCGTCTGCGGGTCGTAGCGCTGGAGCGCGTTCGTCTCCTCCGACAGGCCGCCCGGCGCGGTGTAGCCGCCGAGCACGTAGAGATCGCCCTTGTAGGCGACGGCGGCGGCATGGTTGACGGCGACCGGCAGCGGCGCGACCTGCGTCCACGAGTTCTCCCGGAGGTCGTAGCGCTCGACGACCGCGCTCGTCTCGCCGTCCGGCTCGGCGAAGCCGCCGACGACGTACACCGTGTGGCCGAGACGTGCGGCGGCGACCTCGGTGCGGCCGACGGTCGAGGAGCGCAGCGTGCGCCAGGACGCGCTGGCTTGGGCCTGGGCGTCGGTGGCGTCCGGGGCGTCGTCGCCGCAGCCGGCGGCCGCGGGCGCGAGGG
>JBOGYT010000282.1:0-14699 GCA_050696955.1 Solirubrobacteraceae bacterium
TCGTGGCGGCGCTCGCTGCGCTGGCGATCGGCGGCGTCTTCTCCGGCGACGGCGGCGCTCCCGGCCGCAGCGCGGCACCGAGCGCTCCGGCCCGGCCGGCAGCGGCGGCGGTCTCCGAGTCCGACGCCCGCGAGGTCGTCGCGCGCTTCGGGGAGGCCTACCGCGTGGAGGATCTCGGCGCGCTGATGGCGACCCCTCGCCGACGACCCGCAGTTCGTGTTCGACAGCCCGCGCACGGGGACGGTCACGAAGGACGGACGGGAGCGCATCGGGACGGAGTTCGGCGCCGTGTGGGCGGCGAGCGAGAACTACCGGCTCACCGTGACGGGGAGCGATCGCAAGGACGACGTGACGATCGTCACCGGCCGTTTTTCACAGGAAGTCCCGCTGACGAAGGAGCGGCCCGCGGGCCCGGTCTCGTTCGAGGTGGTCGCGGCGGACGGACGGGCGCTGATACGGAAGATCCACAGCCGGGTCGAGTTCTAAAGGCCCGCATTTGTGCGCAATGTCACGCATGGTCTTCACCGCGCGGAAGAGGATGCGCTGACCCGCCACACCCACATCCACACACAGGGGGACCACCATGCGTATCAGCCTTGCGCTCATCGGCGTGATCGCCGTCGCCGCGTTCATGTCCGTTTCCGCCACCGCGCTGGCGCAGGACGACTACCAGCAGGAGCAGACGCCGACCCAGAGCTATCCGCCCGAGGAGCAACCGCCGCCTCCGCCTCCGCCGGTCGGGGACTACGACGGCGAGAACCCGCCCCCGAACCCGCCTCCGCCGCCGGACAAGATCCCGTACACGGGTCTGCCGGTCGCCATCGTCGCGCTGCTCGGTGTCTCCCTGCTCGCGGGCGGCATGGTGCTGCGCCGCCGGATCAACTGAGTCAGCGGGCTCGGTTGAACGCTCGCAACATGAACGGTCCCAGCGTCGTGGAGAAGATCCGCGTGAGGTGAGCCGTCGGCTTGTTGACGAGGGCTCCTCCGACGACGGGATAACAACGCCGGCGATCGCACATGTACCGCGTCATGTCGATCAGCCGGACACGCCCGGAGCGCAAGCGGGATGCGGTGGCCGCCATCGGGTCCCGCTTCAGGACCCGCTTGCGCGACTGGGCGCAGCCGATGCCCGCCGGCCGCCGGCGCCTGATCGCGCGCTCCACGCAGCGCTCGGTCCTTCCCGACCCGACGAACGGGAAGGACCGCACGACGTAGATGCGCTTCACGGTGGGGGGCAGCGCCTGCCACGCCTCCCGGTAGCCGCGCGAGGCGTTGCCGGTGAACCGGGCCGGGTGCGCGGAGGCGACGACCGTCGAGACCTCGGGATGCTGCTTGAACCACAGCTGCACGAGCCGGTTCCACACCGTGCAGTCGGCGCTCGCCTCCGGCGTCGGCAGGATGACCTGCGCCTTGGACAGCGGGCAACCGCCGCGGCTCATCGTGATCGCGTGCCAGCGCTTGTGCTGCGCGACGACCTCCAGCGCGCCGCGCCACGCGACGGCGAAGCTGTCGCCGACGAGCGCCACCGACGACGACGCCCGCGCCGGGCTCACGCCGAACGTGCACTGATAGACGATGACCGTCGGGACCACCGGGTCGCACGGCGCGTTGCCCGACACCAGCGAGTCGTCGGGCGTCGGAACGACCGCGAGGCGCAACGCCGGGCTGTAACACCGCCGCCGCGCGCGGGACGCCGCGCCGAAGCAGCGCGGCTGCGCCAGCAGGCCGCGTCGCGCCTGCATCGGCGGGCCTTCGGGCGCGCGATCGACGCACGGCGACGCCCCGCGACAGACGCCGTCGTCTCTCCAGCTCGACGTGACCTGCCAGGCGAAGCCGCCCGACGGCAGGTCGACCTCGAGCGGCGCGAACCGCGCCTCGATCGTCCGCGCATCGGGTCGCGCGACGGTCGCCGGCACGGGGTGCTCCGGGCCGGCCCGACCGGCCGCGTCGAGGTGCGCGTAGCGCAGCGCGGTGTCCTTCCCCGGGCCCAGGCAGACGCGGGTCCGCGCCCGGCTGAGCGGGCGATGGAGGAGCACGAGGCAGAGCGCCCGCCCGGAGGCGACGGAGAGCCCCGCGGGGTCCCACGCGGTGGCGGTGCGGATACGCAGGAACATCCGCGTGTCCTGCTGGCCGAACGCCACGCTCGTGAGGTCGAGCGGCCCGCCCGCGACATCGCGCCTGTCGTCGTACGCCTTGGGCTCGAAGCGCAGCTTCGCCTCGGCGGTGGCACCCGACGCCAGCGCGAGCGCCGCCACCGCGATGAGCACGGCAGCGCCGCGCACCGGGCTACTCAGGCTTGATCCTCGGTTTGGTCTCGCCGCTGCGCCGGCGGTGAGACTCCGTGTAGGACTCCGAGCGGAAGTGCAGGATGGGGTCATCGGAGAGCTCGATGCCGGGCGGAACCTTCGTCGGATCGAAGACGAGCTTGTCGACCGCCTCCTGGTCGGAATGCAGGCGATCGATCACGAGGCGGCCGGCGGTGACGAGCGGACGGTCCTCCGGCCACAGCTTCGTCATGTCGTCGACCGGGTCGTCGGGTTCGGCCATCTGGAAGACGAGGTCCCACGCCGCCGGCTCGCTCTCGACACGCTGCTTGATCTCGCTGATGAGGTACTGCGGTGGCAGGATGCGGTGCTCGGCCTCCGTGATGCCGGCGACCCCGGCAACCGGCAGCCAGCGATAGCGGAAGGCGCGCCGCCGGCCCTCGCCGTCGACGAGGAAGTACGCGTGCAGGCCGTTGAACTGCGTCGTCGCGAAGCTCTGCGTCGGACCGAGCAGGAAGATCTCCTTCGCGCCCCGGATGCACTGCGGATGCGTCACGAGGAACGGGACGAGGCGCACCAGGTTGGGGTAGCCCGAGAGCGGATTGCGGCGCTGGGCCGACGTCATCCCGATGAAGTCGTCCGGCTCGCGGCCGGGGAACGCCTTGATGTTCAGCGACGCCCAGGCGGCGTGCCCACCCGAGGGCAGCTCGAAGCGCACGGCGAGCCCGAGGACCGCCCCGTTCTTCGGTGACTGGCGGTCGACCTGGTACGGGTTGGCCGATCCGTTGGAAAGGCGCACGACCGCCGGGATGCTGCCCCCGCCGAAGTGCTCGGCGGTGGTGAGGTCGGCGACCTCGCCCGTCGGCGTGAACTGCCCCGCAAACGCGACCGCGCGCGCGTGGGCGCGCCGGAACCCCGGCACGGCCCCGGCGTATTTCTCCAGCACCGACATCGCCTGCTCGACTCGTTCCGGTCCCCCCAGCTCGTTCACGACCCACCTCCTGAGCACTCACCGCGGATTCGGCGCCGAGAGTATCTCGCTTCGGGACGACGCCTGAGGCACTTGGCGGCGGCGCACTCGCCTGATTGTTCGGATAGGTTCACGGCCGGTCAGGCCGAGGCCGGGTCACCTACACGGAACGTAGGGAGGGAATACGGTGATGCTCCGCAGGCTGCCAGTCATCGTGCTGCTCCTGTCGACCGCCCTCGCGGCCGCGTCGGCGAGCGCGGCGAGCGCGGCCGTTCCGCGGATCGACCCCATCCGGCACTCCGACGAGCTCGACGTCGTCGGCGGGCCGCTGGACGTCACGATCGCGACCTTCGGCCAGCAGGAGGCGCGGCTGCGCCTCTACCTCCAGACGCGCGCGCCGTTTCACGTCGGCGACCTCGATCCGGCGACCGGCCGCTCGCTGTGCCTCGAGCTCTACTACGCCCCGGTCACGACGCTGCGCTCGCGCGTCTGCGTCGTGCCCGGCAACGGGAGCGCCGCGCTGCGCTACGAGACGATCGATCAGAACGGGCAGGTGAGCGGTTCACGCGCCCTCGACACGCCGGTCAACCGGCCCGACGAGCGCACGGTCGAGGCGTCGTTCACCGCCGTCGACGCCGACCTGCCACGCCAGAAGATCGGCTGGCGGATCGCGACGCGCTGGGTCGACGGCGGCGGATGCTCCGAGATGACGCCCTGCACCGACCTCGCCCCGGACGCGGCGCTGTTCACCGAGACGCTGCGCCTCGTCGCGGGTCCGCGCTGTCTCGGCGCCGCCTCGCGCGACCCGCGGCGCTCGTGCGTCAACCGCAATCTGCGCTACACGGTGTTCCCGCGCCACAAGGCGGCGAAGAAGATCCGCAACGCGTACTGCGACAAGCAGGCGCGCGAGGGGACGATCTCCTTCTGCGCGTTCGGCGTCACGCCGTCGCGGGCCAACGAGAAGGTCGCCCTCGTCGGCGACAGCCACGCCGCGCACTGGCGCGGCGCGCTCGAGGTCGTGGCGCAGTCCAAGCGCTGGCGCGGCCTGACGATGATGAAGTCCGGCTGCCCGCTGACGCGCGCCAAGCCGATCCTCCCCAGCGCGAGCGAGACGCAGCAGTGCCGGATCTGGAACGACGAGGTGCAGGCGTGGTTCCGCCGGCACCCGGAGGTCCGCACCGTCATCGTCGCCGCGCATCGCGGCAATACGAAGACGTCGGCCCGGGCCGGCTACCACGCCGCCTGGAAGATGCTGCCCGACTCCGTCAAGCGCATCATCGTCATCCGTGGCGCGCCCGTGAGCCACGTGTCGGCGAGCTGCATCCGGCGCGCCGTCATCCGGCACAAGCGACCCGGCCTCGCGTGCGCCGAGAGCACGCGCACGTCGATCCGCTCCGATCCCGAGGCCGCCGCGGCGCGCAGCTACGGCTCGAGCCGGGTGAAGGTCGTCGACCTGACGCGCTACTTCTGCGGCCGCCGGGTCTGCTACCCGGTCATCGGCGGCCTGCTCGTCCACAAGGACGGCGTGCATCTGACGCGCGTCTTCGCGTCGACGCTCGGCCCGTTCATGCTGCGGGCGGTCAATCGGGCCACCGGCTAAGCGCGTCGGGAGCGCCAATGTCGGATCGACCCCGCCATGCGGGGAGAATTCGACATACCGCCGCCGTCGCGCCGTCAATGGGCCCACGCCGCCCGCACGACATCTCTGTATCGCGATGCTGTTCGCAGCGCGGCGAGCCGGCGCGTCACAGGCCATCCAACTAATCTCCCGCCTCGTCATGCAGCCGATCCGACGCCGCTCGTGCCTGTCCGTCCCCGGGTCGTCGGCGTCGATGCTCGCCAAGGCGCCGGCCCGTGGCGCCGACGAGATCATCATCGACCTCGAGGACGCCGTCGCGACGTCGGCGAAGGACGAGGCGCGCGGCACCGTCGTGGCGGCGCTGGCCGAGCCCCAGTACGAGGGTGTCGTGACGGCGGTGCGGGTCAACGCGCCGCGGACGCCGTGGTGCCACCAGGACATCGCCGCGATGGCCAGCCTGGCGAATGGGCCCACGTCGCTCATCGTGCCGAAGGTCGAGAGCGCCGGGGATCTGGCGTTCGTCGACCGGCTGCTCGGCGGCGTCGAGGCGGCCGCCGAGATCGGTGAGCCGATGCGCGTGCAGGCGCTCATCGAGACCGCCGCGGGGGTCGACCGCCTGTCGGAGATCGCGGCCGCCTCGCCGCGGCTCGATTCCCTGATCCTCGGCTACGCCGATCTGTCGGCATCGCTGGGCCGCGCGGCCGGCGCCCGCGCGGAGCTCGACTCGTGGCGGGCGATCCAGGACGCGGTGCTCGTCGCGGCGCGGACCAACGACATCGCCGCGATCGACGGGCCGTACCTCGGCGTGGCCGTCGACGAGGGCTTCACCGCGGCCGCGCAGCGCGCGCGCGACATGGGCTTCGACGGCAAGTGGGCGATCCACCCCGCCCAGGTGTCCGCGCTCAACGAGCTGTTCACGCCCGGCGCGGAGGAGGTCGAGCACGCCCAGGCGGTCATCGATGCGCTCGAGCAGGCCGAGCGCGAGGGCGGACGCGGCGCGGTCGCGCTCGACGGGCAGATGCTCGACGAGGCGGTCCGGGTCGCGGCGCTGCGCGTGCTGGCGCGAGCCGCGGGTACCTAGGATCCCGTCATGGCGATCGTCAGGCTGCGCGGGCAGCTCGAGAAGCTCGCGGGCGGCACGTCGGAGCTGAGGCTCGACGGCGAGACCGTCGCAGACCTCCTGCAGGCGCTCGAGGGCGAGTACGGCGCGCTCGAGGGATGGGTGCTCGACGAGCGCGGCGTCCTGCGCCCGCACATCAACGTCTTCGTGAACGGCGAGCCCGCCGAGCCGGACACGCCGGCCGGGGCTGACGACCGGATCGAGATCCTCCCGGCGATCTCCGGAGGATGACCGAGCTCCTCGTCGGGACCCGCAAGGGCCTGTTCGTCCTCGAGGGCGAGCCGGGCGGCGAGATCGAGATCACCGCGCGCTCGTTCGAGGGCGATCCCGTCGACTACGCGGTGCGTGACCCGCGCACGGGGCGCGTGTTCGTCGCGGCGACGTCGTCGTTCTTCGGGCCGAAGATCTGGTTCACCGACGACCTCGCAGCGGGCGACTGGGAGCTCGCGACCGGGGTCGCGCTGCCCAGGGGCGGCGACGAGGCGCTCAAGCGCGTCTGGGTCATCGCGGCCGGCGAGGACGACGGGACGCTCTACGCCGGCGGCGATCCGGCGACCCTGTTCGAGAGCCGCGACAACGGCGCGTCGTGGGAGCTCAACCGCGCCCTCTGGGAGCACCCGACGCGGCCGCAGTGGCAGCGCGACGCCGGCGGGCTGTCGCTGCACTCGATCCTGCCGTGGCCGGGCGAGCCGGACAAGCTGGCGGTCGCCATCTCCGCGGCCGGCGTGTGGCTCACCGACGACCGCGGCCAGACCTGGCGGCACGGCAACGAGGGCATCGTCGCCGACTACCTGCCCGAGGAGGCGCGAGCGAGCGCGATCAACCTGTGCGTCCACCACATCGAGCGCGCCGAGCGCCGGCCCGAGCGGCTGTTCATGCAGTTCCACGGCGGGGTGTACCGCTCCGACGACGCCGGCGAGTCGTGGCTCGACATCGAAGGGGGCCTGCCGTCGAACTTCGGCTTCCCGGTCGTGCTCGATCCCGCCGATCCCGACAGCGCCTACGTCATCCCGGTCACGACGTCCGACCGGCTGACGCCCGAGGGGCGCGTGCAGGTGTGGGAGACGCGCGACGCCGGCGCGACCTGGAGCCCGCACGCCGAGGGGCTGCCGCAGAAGGACGCCTACCTGTCGGTGCTGCGCCAGGCGTTCACCGGCGTCGGCGAGGGCTCCGATCTCGAGCTGTACTTCGCGGCGACGACCGGCGAGATCTTCGGCTCGAGGGACGCGGGCGCGAGCTGGTTCACCGTCGCGCAGCGCCTGCCGACGACCGCTTCGATCCGGGCAAGCCGCTAGTCGGTCTGGAGCCGCTCGTAGGCGGGGAGCGTCAGGAACTCGACGAACTCGTCGGACAGCGCGACGCTTTCGAAGAGCTCGCGTGAGAGGTCGGGCCGCCCCTCGGAGTAGAACCACTCGTCGTCGTCCAGCTCGGTTCGGATGCGCTCGAGCTCCGCCGTCTCGAGCTCGCGAACGAGCTCCGGGGTGACGGTGCGGCCGTCGTCGAGCTGTGCCTCGTGGCGGATCCACTGCCACACCTGCGCGCGTGCGATCTCGGCGGTGGCGGCATCTTCCATCATCCCGTAGATGCCGGCGGCGCCGCTGCCGCGCAGCCACGAGGAGATGTACTGGATGGCGACGTTCACGTCGCCGCGCAATCCGTCCTCGGTGATCTCGCCGGGGGTCGAGCCGATGTCGAGCAGGTCGGCCGCCGAAACGGCGACGTCCTCGCGCCGGCGCGCGAGCTGGTTGGGCGCGTCGCCAAGCGCCTCGGCGAACGCCTCCAGGGCGACGGGGACCGAGTCGGGGTGGGCGACCCACGTACCGTCGAATCCGTCGGCGACCTCTCGCTGCTTGTCCGCGCGCACAGCGGCGTAGGCCTTCTGGTTGGCCTCTTCGTCGCTGCGGCTCGGGATCTGGGCGGACATGCCGCCCATGGCGTGGGCGCCCCGGCGGTGGCAGGTCTTGACGAGCAGCTCGGTGTAGGCGCGCATGAAGGGCACGGTCATCGTGACGTTCGCGCGGTCGGGCAACACGTACTCCGGGCGCGTGCGGAAGCGCTTGATCGCGCTGAAGATGTAGTCCCATCGTCCGGCGTTGAGGCCGGCGGCGTGATCGCGCAGCTCGTGCAGGATCTCGTCCATCTCGAAGACCGCCGGCAGCGTCTCGATCAGGACCGTCGCCCTGACCGTGCCGCGCGCGAGCCCGAGCGCGTCCTGCGCGAGGCAGAAGACGTCGTTCCACAGTCGCGCCTCGAGGTGGCTCTCGAGCTTCGGGAGGTAGAGGTAGGGGCCGCTGCCGCGCTCGAGCAGCTCGCGGGCGTTGTGAAAGACGAACAGGCCGAAATCGACCAATGCGCCCGCGACCGGCGCCCCGTCTACGACGATGCCGCGCTCGGGAAGATGCCAGCCACGAGGGCGCACCAAGAGCGTGGCAATCTCCTCGCCGAGCTCGTAGCGCCTGCCGTCAGGGCTCACATGCTCGATCGATCCCCTGACCGCATCGATCACGTTCACCTGGCCGCTGATCATGTTCGACCACGTCGGCGAGTTCGAGTCCTCGAAGTCAGCCATGAACCCGAGCGCGCCCGAGTTGAGCGCGTTGATGACCATCTTGCGGTCCGTCGGGCCGGTGATCTCAACGCGGCGGTCCTGCAGGTCCTGCGGCGCAGGCGCGACCGTCCAGTCACCGTCGCGGATCTCGCGCGTCGTGTCGAGGAAGTCCAGCGAGCCACCGGCATCCAGCTCCGCCTGCCGCGTCTCGCGCCGCGCGAGCAGCTCCCGGCGCGTGGCGTCGAACTCGCGGTGAAGCCGCGCCACGAAACCCAGCGCCCCGGGCGTCAGCACCTCTACGAAGCGGTCGTCCATCCGACCGCGAACCTCGACCTCCTCGGCTGAACCGATCTCGCTCATGTGTGCCTCGCTCATGTGGAGGTTATGGCCCGAACACCGCCGACCTACACGCCCGCAGATCGACCACCCCGAGCACGGACCGCTCAGCGCTCGCCGGGTGCGGCGATTGGAGGCCCCGTGAGGGCGCCGTCGCGTGGGCCGCGGCGCTCAGCGGCGCTCGGCGGCGCTTGGGCTTCACCGGGTGAGCCGTGCCGGCGCTGATCTGAGAAACCGCAGGGGTCACCATCAGGCGGCCCAGAGCTCCGCAAGCCACGCCGCGCCCTGGTGGCTGACATGTCCGTCGTCCCAAGCCCCGATCGTGTTCGTTGTGGGGACCTCTGCCAGCAGCTCGACAGCGCGACGTGCCGGCGTTGCGGCGCGGAAACATGCCGCGCACAGAACGCCATGGTGCGCGGGCCTCGTGCACTCCTGCGACTCGCAGCACTGCTCCCAGCGCATCCGGACGCTCATCGCACGTGTCGGCTGGTGGTGGGCTGTGGGGGGTTCGTCTGAAGCAAACGGTTCTGAGTTGAACATCGAATGGTCCTGCGAAACAGGCATCGCTTTATCTATGCATGAAAGGGTACGCCGGCAGCCTCATCGCGGAATTCGACATCCGTACAGAACCACGAGCATGCGGCTCGCCAAGCGGGCGGCCTGCACCGGTCAGATCCTCACATGCGGTCGGAGCACATCCACGCGCGCGATCGCGCCACGCGGGCCGGATCGGTGCGCTGTGTAACGTGACGTGTTGGGCAGATGGCCACGAGCACCCCCATTCGAGCACGTGTGGGAGCGTCGATCGGCCGGCGCATCGAATGCGACGGGACGGTATGAGATGCCTGCGATCTGCTCGCACGCGGACACGATCGAGCTGACCGAGCTGCCGGACGTCGTCGCGGGCTGCGAGGAGTGCCTGGCGATCGGGGGCAGATGGGTGCACTTGCGCATGTGTCAGTCCTGCGGTCGCATCGGATGCTGCGACAGCTCGCCCAATCGGCACGCCTCGGCTCACGCGCGCAGCACGGGCCACCCGATCGCCCGTTCGGCTGAACCCGGCGAGAATTGGAGTTGGTGCTACGTGGACAAGGTCGCGTTCGTGGTCAGCTCACCATGACGCTGCCGGAGCTGCATCTGGCCGACTGGCGCGCGACGAAGGACACGCTGCATCTCTACAGCCAGATCGTCGGCAAGATCCGCCTGGGGACCACGGCGCCGCGCAACCACTGGTGGAACGTCCCGCTGTACGTCGACGTGCGCGGTCTGACCACGCGGCGCCTGCATCACCGCGACACGACGTTCGAGATCACGATCGACGTCGTCGATCACGCCGTGATCGTCCGGACGGCTGACGGTCGCACCAAGTCCTTCGAGCTCGGCGGCGGACTGCCCGTCGCGAACTTCGATGCCCGCCTCCACGCGCTGCTCGGCGAGCTCGATATCGACGTCGAGATCAAGGAGCAGCCGTTCGGCGTCCCGATGACGACGCCATTTCCTGACGATGTGGAGCATGCCTCCTGGGATCGCGACGCCGTCGCGCGCTTCTGGCGCGTCCTGGACTGGTCGGACGCGGTGTTCGAGGAGTTCAGCGGCTGGTTCAACGGCAAGACGAGCCCCGTGCACCTGTTCTGGCACAGCCTGGACCTCGCGGTCACCCGGTTCTCGGGCCGACCGGGCGTGCCGCTCGACGCCGATCCGGTCACCCAGGAGGCCTACTCGCAGGAGGTCATCTCGTTCGGGTTCTGGGCCGGCGACGACAACCTCGGCGACGCCGCCTACTACTCGTACACCGCCCCGGAACCCGACGGGCTGCGCGACCAGCCGCTCTCCGCGGGCGAGTGGATCGAGTTCGGCTCGGGTTCGCTGGCGATCCTCCCCTACGCGACGGTGCGCGCCTCGCCCGCTCCGCAACGGGTACTCCTGGCGTTCTGCCAGAGCGCCTACGAGGCCGGTGCACGCCTCGCCGGCTGGGACATCGGAAGCTTCGAGTCGACATGGTGCCCCAGCGCAACACAGCTCGAAGAGCTCAAGGCCAGCGCTGCCGCCACCCTCGGACGCACAAAGGAGAACGCCGCCTCAACATGACTGATGCGCTGCCACCGCGCGGTTGGTCTGACCGTGGCAACGTGGGGCTGTGGCATCGCGATTCGGCCGCCCGCTCGTCGGTGAGACGTACGAAGACCGCGATATCCGCGGTGTTCAGCCATCTCGATCGAGGGCACATCGCACGCGATCAGGCACCCACCCCGTTATCGATGCTGTTCGCTTGACCCGCCACGCCAACCGCAGCCCCCATCGCACGGACCAACGTGGAGCACACCGGCTACGCAACAGTGACGTTGTGGGTGTTCGCCGAGAACGAGGCAGGCCACCGCGAAGAGGTTGCCGCGTCTATTCGGAGAACCCCGGGACCGGCGGCGCCGGGCGCAGCTCGTCGGGCATCGGCGTCCCGAACTCCGCTGCCCACACCTGCGCGCTCGCGAACGGCACGACCGGTACCTCGTACGCGCGCGCGAGACCCACGAGCTCGCCGAGGTCGAGCTCGTCGAGCTCGGGCGCGTCGAGCAGCGCAAGGACGCCGGCGTACTGCGCGACGAGGGACTGGCGGCCCGGCGCGACGCGTCCCCAGCTGCGGGTGATCCCGCAGACGAGCTGTCCGCGCGGGTGGCCGCGGCGCACGTCCCAGATCGGCGAGAGCTTCAGCCAGCGCAGCATCCACTCGGGGTCGTAGAAGCTGTGCAGACCACAGCCGCAGGTCTCGCCCGGCGGCGGGTCGGCGTGGCGGTCGAGCGTGCAGCGGGCCTCGTTGACGCCCGCCAGCCACGGGCGCGCCGTCGCCGTCCGGCCGTGCATCGGGTACAGCCACCCCTCCCGGGCGAACCAGAAGCGGTAGCCGAGGACCGGCTCCGTCACCCCGGGACCTTCTCTGGCTCGCGCTCCGGCGGCGGCGCCGCGGGCTCCTCTGCCGGCGCGGGCTCCGGCGTGGTCGCGGGCTCCGGCGGATCGACGGGGATGATCCGTCGCGGGCCCGGCTCTCCCATGCGTGGAGCCATGTGCTCTCCTTGGTTGCGATCGCCTCTCTGCGAGGCTACCGGCAGATGCGCCGCCAGCTACGTCAGCTTCGCCACGAGGTCACCGGGCGCGCGCGCTACTGGGGCACGCGCGCGTTCTCGAAGCTTCCGCAGGAGCGCCGCCAGTACTGGGGACAGCGCGTCCACGGCCGCAATGGACAGGTGGCCGTGGGAGCGCTCACCGAGTGGTACGGCCGCGCCCCGATCGGCATCGCGAACGGGCCGGCCGCCGGGATGGCGGTCTCGACGGCGCACCTGCCGCTCGACCACGCCCACATCGGATCGATCGTGCGCGGGACGCTCGAGCCGGCGGTGGTCGAGGCGATGGTGCGCACGGTGCGTCCCGGTCATGTCTTCTACGACATCGGCGCGAACCTCGGCTACTTCACGCTCGTCGCGTCGCGGATGGTCGGACCGGACGGCCGCGTCATCGCGTTCGAGCCGGTCCCATGGTGCGTCGACGCGGTGGCGGCGAACATCGCGCTCAACGACCTGCGCAACGCGGAGGTGCGCGCCGAGGCCGTCGGCGAGCGCAGCGGGCATGCGCACCTGCGCGTCGTGCGCGACGCGAGCCAGTCGATGCTGGCGTCGCTCAGCCGTGGCGCCGACACGCGCGAGGAGATCGACGTCGACGTCGTCGCGATCGACGATCTCGTCGCGGCGGGCGCGATCCCGCCGCCGGACGTCATGAAGATCGACATCGAGGGAGCCGAGATCCTCGCGCTCGACGGCATGCGCGAGACGATCGCCCGCCACCAGCCGCGGATCATCTGCGAGATCCACGAGACGAACGCCGCGTTCGCCGCGCTCATGGACGAGGTCGGCTACCGCGCCGCGAACCTCGGCGGTCCGTGGGCCGTCACCGACGCCGAGGCCGGACCGCACATCCACGTGCTCGCCGAGCCACGGGACACGTAGCGGCTCGGCGGCGCCGGACTGCGCGCCCCACCAGCTCGCTGCGTCGGACCCGGCCGGTACGTTCCAGCGGTGCTCCGCCGACCGCTGGCCGTCCTGCTCGTCGCGCTCGCCGGACTCATCGCCGCCGCGACGCAACCGGCGCAGGCGGCGAAGCTGCGCTTCGGCCCGGTTCCCCACCGCGACGGCCGCGATGTCGCGATCAGCCCGCTGGACGTCGTCGGCGCCAGCTTCGGGCAGCGGGAGGCGCGGCTGACGCTGCGCCTGCGGACGCGATCGTCGTGGAATCCCGGCGACCTGGACGGGAGGGTCGCGCGCGATCTGTGCGTCGAGCTCTTCTACGGCTCGCGCACGGGGCCGCGGGCGCGCATCTGCGTCATCTCTCGTGCCGGCAATGCCGCGCTGCTCTACCTGCGGCTCAACGACGCCGGCCAGGTCGATGAGCAGCGCGCCCTCCCGGCGGCGGTCAGCCGGCCGAGCAGGCGCGTGCTGGAGGCGGGGTTCACGCGGGTCGAGGCCGGGCTGCCGCGCGGGCGCTTTCGCTGGCGCGTCGTCTCGCGCTGGACGGGCGGCGCGACGTGCCCGCTCGCCGCGCCGTGCACCGACCTGGCCCCGAACCGGGGGACGTTCTCGGAGCGGATCGGCTTCGTCGCGGGCCCGCGCTGCTTCGGCGCCGCGGCACGCAACCCTGGCCATCGCTGCTCGAACCCCGCGCTGCGGCGCGCCGTCATCCCCACGCCACGAGTCGCCGCCCGCACGCCGAACGCCCACTGCGCCTCGGACTCGCGGGTCGGGCTCGTCAGCGCCTGCACGTTCGGCGTCAGCACGCTGCTGGCCTCGACGACGGTGGCGATCGTCGGCGACAGCCACGCCCAGCACTGGCGCGGGGCGCTGGAGGTCGTGGCCCAGGCCAAGCGCTGGCACGGCGTCTCGATCACGCGCGCGGGCTGCCCGCTCACCCACGCCCGCCCGATCATTCCCGGCCGGGTGGCGACGCGGAACTGCCGCCTGTGGATCGGCCAGGTCGAGGACTGGTTCAGGCGCCATTCCGAGGTGACGACCCTGGTCGTCGCCGCGCACGCCGGCGCGCGCGCCGCGGGGAACCGGCAGCGGGGCTACCGGGCGGCCTGGAACGCGCTGCCGAGCTCGGTGCGCAACATCATCGTGATCCACGACGCGCCGTCGATCGGCAAGCAGGCCGGCTGCATCCGCCGCGCGCTCGCGCTGCGCAGGCCTCCCGGCCTCGCATGCGCAGTGCCGCGCCGCCGCGGCCTGCGCCGCGACCCGCACTACGCGGCGGCGCGCCGCTCGGGCTCCAGGCGCGTCCACGCGATCGACATGACGCGCTTCTTCTGCGACCCGCGCGTGTGCTTCCCGGTCATCGGCGGCGCGCTCGTCCACAAGGACGGCGCGCACATGACGCGCGTCTTCGCCGGGACGCTCGGGCGCTTCCTGCTCGGGCGGATCAACCGCGTCACGTGACAAGCGAGCGCTACGAGACGATCGTCGTCGGCGCCGGAATCCTCGGCCTCGCGGTGGCGCGTGAGGTCCTCGCGCGCCGCCCCGCCGAGCGCGTGCTCGTCGTCGAGCGCGAGTCGCGGCCGGCCGCGCACCAGACCGGCCACAACAGCGGCGTCATCCACGCCGGCCTGTACT
Organism: Solirubrobacteraceae bacterium; assembly: GCA_050696955.1. GTDB lineage: Bacteria > Actinomycetota > Thermoleophilia > Solirubrobacterales > Solirubrobacteraceae > CADCVQ01. The sequence goes on from JBOGYT010000282.1 coordinate 14,463, forward strand.
ACAAGCCGGGCTCGACCAAGGCGAGGCTCTGCGTGCAGGGCAAGGCCGAGCTGGAGGCGTACTGCCAGCGCCGGGGCATTCCGTTTGAGAGCGTCGGCAAGCTCGTCGTCGCCGTCGACGAACGCGAGCTGCCGCGGCTGACCGCCCTCAGACAGCGCGCGATCGCCAATGGCGTGCCCGGACTCGAGGAGGTCGGCCGCGAGCGCATCGCCGAGCTGGAACCGTACGCCACGGGCC
>JBOGYT010000283.1:0-4299 GCA_050696955.1 Solirubrobacteraceae bacterium
GGCGGCGGCGGCGGCGCCACGGCGGCGAAGAAGGTGAAGGTCCCCGACTTCAAGGAGGCCAGCCTGGCGGAGTACTCCGGCAGCCTCAAGAAGGCCGGGCTCGCCCGCACCACGGTCCGCCAGATCAGCACGCGCGCGCGCGGCGACGTGCTCTCCACCACCCCGAAGCCCGGCGCGGAGGTCGAGCGCGGCGCGAAGGTCCGCGTCGTCGTCTCGGCCGGCTTTCCCCGACTGGCCTACAACAACGCACGCAACGTCATCCTCGCCCGCGGCGCCACCGGCAAGTCGCCCAAGGGCCTCGCCATCGGGCCGCCCGCCAAGTCCGAGCCGACGTTCACACCTGCGGGCGACCGCGTGGCGTACCGCGCCGGCAACGCCCTGTTCATCACGAAGGTCACGCGCAAGGGCGCGCCCCGGCAGCTGACCCCGGTCGCCTCGACGGCGTCGTTCGCGCATCCGGCGTTCGCGCCGAGCCGGCAGCGCAACGTGCTGGCGTTCGTCCGCCGCGGCGAGCTCGATGCGCTGTGCCTGTCGGCGGTCGGACGGACGCGCGCGCGAACGCCCGACTGCCGCGCCGTCCCGGGCTGGATCCTGGGGCGGGTCTCGTGGGCTTCGGACGGCGCGTCGCTGCTCGTCGCCGCGGTGCAGCGCGGCGATCCCGGACGCTTCGGGCTGCTGCAGTTCACGAGCGAGACGCCGTTCTCGATCCGCGCGGAGCTGTGGACGACAGAGCCCGACCTCGTGACCCCGTCGGGCGGCGGTCGCGGCGTGCGGGCCGCGAGCATCTCCCCCGACGGCCGGCAGCTCGCCGCGATCTCGAACCTCGGCGGTGGCAGCTTCCGCCTGGCGCTGACAAAGACGGCCGACCTCAAGCTCGAGGACGCCGAGACGCTGCGCGTGGCGGCGTGCGACGTCGCCTGGCGACCGGACGGCGCGGAGGTCGCGGTCGTCCAGGCGGGGCCGGCCTGCGAGAGCCCGCTGGGCTCGATCGTGCGCCTCCCTCCGACGAAACCCACCCGCGTCGTGACGCTGGCGCTCGAGGGCGCGCACCCGGTGTGGGAGCCAATGACCCTGGGAGATTGATGGCCCGCTCGATCCTCAACTCGTTCTCGACCATCCAGATCGTCATCCTTGGCGTCGGGGCAACGGTTCTGCTGGCGGTGTGCGTGGTCCTGGTCGCACGACGGCTGTTCCCGAGCATCGCCGACAGCGAGTTCGACACCGTCGCCGACCATCTGCGGGTCGTCTACGAGCTGATCTTCGCGCTCATCCTCGCGTTCGTCATCGCGTCCGTGCTCGACGAGATGGGCAACGCCGAATCGACGGTCGCGTCGGAGGCAACGACGATCTCGCAACTCGTACGGACGAACGACGCGTTCCCCAACGACGACACGCAGCGGCTCAACGCCGCGCTACGGACATATGTGCGCGCCGTGGGCCAGGACGAATGGGCGACGATGAAGCACGGCAATTCGAGCCCGCAGGCTGCCGCCGCGCTGGACACGGTCTACGCCGAGTACCGCGACCTGAGCCCGCGCAACGACAACGAGACCGAGAACTACAGCCAGGCGCTGTCCAAGCTCGACGACGTGGCATCCATACGGCGCGAGCGCCTGAACATCGCCGCGTCCGACCAACCCACGATGTTGCGCGTGCTCGTGCTGGTCGGGCTCATCATGCTGCTCGTCATCGAGTACCGGCCCAAGCTGTCGCGCTTCGCCGGGCTCGCCTTCATGGTCACGCTGGCGGTCGTTGTGTCGTCGGCCTTCCTGCTCACCGTCATCCTCGATTACCCGTTCGCGGGCAAGGTCTCGGTCAGCAACCAGCCGCTCAAGCAGGACACCCTCGCGCAGTTCTGGAGCGAGGAGCTCGCCTATGCGCCGGGGCGGGGCGACACCAAGAAACCGCTGACCCCCGCTCATCTCGTGGGCGTGTGGGACTCGTTGGCGTTCGGAGCGCTCGTCATGCGCTGCTATCGCGCGGATACCGGAAAGGCGGTCCGCAAGTGCCGGCCCGGCGACAAACGGATGCGCGGCGTGTATCGCTTCAACCACGGCACGGTCACCGGCCGCATCACGCGTGGCGTGTTTCGGGGCTGGTGGGCCGAGAAGCCCAAGCGCAGCGCTCCCGGCTCCGCGGGCGCGTTCGAGTGGAGGCTCGTCGAGACAGCCGACGGCCATCACATCATCGTCGGTGCCTACCGGCATGGGCTCGGCGGCACGCTCAAACGCGGCTGGGACCTGCACGAGATCGGCGGGCGAGAGCCACGTGACCTCGATGCGCGCTTCGACGAACAGTCGACGTTCCGCGAGACACCGCGGCCGCGGTCATAGTGGCCGCCTCAGATCAGCCCCTCCCGAACCGCGTGGGCAACCGCATGAGAACGGCTGCGCGCGCCGAGCTTCGTGACGACGTCGTGCACGACGTTCTTCACCGTCCGCTCGCTGTAGCAGAGCTCGTCCGCGACCTCGCGCGTCGCATGGCCCTGCGAGATGAGCCGCAGCACCTGCCGCTCGCGATCGGTCAGACGCGACAGCGACAGCCCGCGCGGCTCGAGCACCTCGCGCGAGACGCGGTTCAGCCCGTGCAGCAGCTGGGTGAGCACGGCCGCGGGCATGACGCCGGATCCGGCCAGCGCCGCGACCACGCCGGCAGCGAGGGCGTCGGGCGTCAGCGACTCCTTGGACAGCATGCCGATCGCACCCGCCTCGACCACCGCAAGAACGTCCTGCTCGCCGCAATGCGGGCTGCAGGCCAGCACGGGGATCCGCAGGCGATCGCGCACCTGGCGAACGAAGGTCAGCGCGTCGGGTCCGGTTGGATCGACGACCACGAGATCCGCCTCGCGCAGGCGCGGATGCTTCCACGCGTCCTCTGGCGAGTCACAGTCGGCAGCGAACTCGACGTCGTCATCGGCCTCGAGGCAGGTCACCATTCCCCGCCGATAGATCCGATGATGATCGACGATGAAGAGCCTTGCCTGAGTGTCGCCCACCTTGCCTCCGTCCACTGCGGGTCCTTCCCCTCTGCGAGTCTATGCCGGTCGATCTGCGGCAGTCAACCTAGGCAGTCATGCCTCCGATCCTGACCACAAACGCAGTCGTGACGTGCAGCCACGCGGGCGTCGTCGTACCGGTTCCCAGTCAAACGCAGGTACTGGTTGGCGGTGGTGTCGCGCTGTGCGAGCCAGACCTCGTGGGCGCGCCGATCGTGGGTTGCACGCAGCCGGTGACGACGAACTCGAAGCCCTGCACGACGGTCGTCAGCACCCTGCCCGGAGCGTCGGCGCCGAACGTGCTCGTGGCGGGACGTCCGGTCTATCTCGCGACCCTGATGGGCATCACGGACGGGCTGCCGCCCGGGACGATCGCCGTGACATCCCCGGGCCAGGTCATCGTGCACGCGTAGACGGGCGGCCCCCGGCCCCGTGTCTCGCGTGAACAATTGTTCAGAGCGCCGGAAGAATCGAGCGGCAGGCACGGATAACATCGCTATATGGCGGTGAACGAACGATCACCCGGGAACGCCGCGGGCGACGGCGGCACGCGCGAGCGCATCCACGACGCCGGCCTGACGCTCTTCAACGAGCGCGGCTACACGGGCACGACCGTTCGCGAGCTCGCCGACGCCTGTGGCCTGACACCCGGCGCGATCTACAACCACTACGCCTCCAAGGAGGCGCTGCTGTTCGCGATCGTCGACCGCGTCCACGACCTGGCCGATGCCGTGCTCGCCGAGACGCTGCGCGGCGTCGGCAGCGATCCGGTCGACCAGCTCGAGGCGCTCGCCAGCGCGTTCACGGCGTTTCACATCGCCCGCCCGCGCGAGACGCGCGTCGCCAACCGCGACTACATCTACCTGCCGCCCGGCCAGCGCGACAGCGTCGTGCGCCGCCGCCGGCGCGTGCGCGCGCTGTTCGCCGACGTGCTGCGCGAGGGCGAGCGGCGCGGCAGCTTCTCGCTCGGCGAGCTCGGCAGCGAGGACGCCGTGCAGGCCGCGAGCATGGCGATCCTCAACATGGTCGTCCTCGTCGCCGAGTGGTTCGATCCCGCAGGCCCCCGCAGCGCCCAGGACACGGCGGCGTTGCACGGGCGCCTCGCGCTGCGGATCGCGCGCGGCGGGTCGATCAGCGCCGCTGGATCCCAAGCAGGCGTTCGATGAGCGTCTGCAGACCGACGACGATGTCTGAGACCGTGTTGCCCACGGCGTCGGCGAGGTTCTGGACCGCGTCGCCGACCGTCGGTCGCCGCGCTGGCGGAGGCGGCGGAGCCGCGGCGGGCGGCGGGGACACCGCTACGG
>JBOGYT010000284.1:0-18396 GCA_050696955.1 Solirubrobacteraceae bacterium
ACCCCGCCCAGCCCGCAGGTCAGGGCGCGGGCCGGCCACGCGAGTGAGCACGTCGACGCGCGGTCGCCGCTACCTGCGCGGCCCGCGCTCGATGTCGCCGACGCGACCAGCGCACGCCCCCCGTCCAGCCCCACCGGCGGGCCAACGCACGTCGTCGCCCCCGGCGAGTCGCTGTGGTCGATCGCGCACGCACAGCTCGGCCCGGGCGCCCGCCCGGCCGCGATCGCGCTGTTCGTCGACAAGCTGTGGGCGCTGAACGCCGAGCGCATCGGACCCGGCAGCCCGATCTCATCTTCCCCGGCCAGCGACTGCGCCTCAGCCGCCGCGCTTCTGACCGGCGCGGGCCGCCGCCGCAGCACGACATCGGCTCGGCGCTCTCGGCGTCCCGCGCTTGCACGTCGGCCGAGCGCCACTCGCGCCAGGGCGACGTGCGTCAGCCGCGCGTCACGATCGACGTGCCGTAGTCGCGGTAGTTCGTGTAGCGCCCGCGCATCCACAGGACGTCGAACAGGTCGTCGGTCCGTCCGCGCGCGGCGATCGGGCGCACGTTGGGCCGCGGCGAGCCGCTCGTCACGGCGGTGTGCTGCCAGCTCGCGCCGCCGTCGGTCGTGTTCCAGCGCTCGACCTCGTGGACCACGCCGATCTCGCGCGACAGCAGGACGCGGCGCGGGTCGTCGTGGTCGAAGCTGATGCCCCCCGAGTAGTGGACCTCGCCGCCGTCGCCGGCGATCGTCCCGCCGGCGTTCACGATCGGATGGCGCACCCACTCGCTGCCGGTCCAGCGGGCGTAGACGTAGCGGTGGTCGTCGTCGGCGTGCAGCGCGGCGTAGACCATCAGCGGCGCGCCGGATCCGTCGAGCGCGATGTCGTGGATCCAGGCGCGCACCCCGCTGGGGTTCGGGTTGTAGACCCGGGTCGCCTGCGCGGGCGTGAACGGCCCGGAGCCGATCGCCCGGATCGGCGTCCCGTCGCTGCGGCGAAACTGCCCGTCGCGGTAGATCGCGTGGAAGATGCCGGTCAGGACGTTGCGCGGGTGCCCGTCGGTGAAGGCGAAGTGGATGGCGGCGTCGCCGTCGGAGACGACCTTGACGTAGGGGCGCTGGTCGCGCATGCGGATCATCGTGCGCGCCCGGGACCACCCCGCCTCGTCGCCCGAGTCACGCGTGGCGTACGCGGGGTTCCAGTTGGCACCCCGCCAGAAGAGGTACAGGCGGTCGCCCTCCGCGGCGAGCTGGACCGGGTTGGGGTAGGTGAACCCGCGTTCGCCGTCGGTGTTGTCGGGCAGCCGCCGCTCGGGTCCCCAGTCGCTGACGTCCTCGGGCCGGACCGAGCGCCGGTAGTACATCGCGCTGCCGTTGTGCTTGCTGTAGAAGGCGAGCAGGTGGCCGTCGGGCCGCACGAGCAGGGCGGGGTTGTCGTGGTCGTCGACCTCCAGCCGCCGGTGCAGCCGCGTCACGATCTCCTCGCCGCTGTCGTGATCGTGGGAGAGGACCTGGATCGAGCCCTCCTGGTCGAGCCATCCGACGTACGTGCGCCGGTGCGCACCGGCGAAATGCAGCGCGCGGGGATCCGCGAACCAGCACCATGCGCCGGGGCCCAACCTCCGCACGGTGGCAGCGTACTGGAGGCGCGGGCCCGAGCCCGGGCGGAGACTCGGGTGGCACCGAATCGTTCTCAAGCTGCCGCTCTGCGCGCGGAGCCGCACTGCTTGTCGCGGGCTAGCCCGCTTGCGAGCTTAGGACCTATCCCGGAAGGGTTATGTAGCCCGGCGTTTGAACTCTTGATCGGCCGGCCATCGTGCCACTCGATCAGGAGGACCCGATGGGTGACTTGGTGGGCCGTGACGATGGTTGGCGGATGACGACGGTGGGTCGTCGAGGCCGCCCACTCATGGCTGAACCGACCACACCCCGTCCGGCTGGCAAGGCGGCGGCTTCTTCTTCTCGACGACGGCACCGTGGCGCGAAGCCCTCGTCGTCGTTGGTCCGGTGCGCTCGCGAGCGTGCTGCTCCTGGACCGAAAGCACTAGCGGCGCCGCCGAGTGCCCTCACCGTCATCGTCGTGGGCGTCGGGCGGTGTCGTCCGATGGGTCCGGTTGGTTGTCGGGCTGGCGGCGGGCTGACCCTTGAGTGCCCGTCGACCTGTTGGCCTGACTGCAGCCGCACCGTGTATCCCGCCCTCCCGCGTCTCGTCCAACCCGGCATTCGGCAGTAGACATCGGGACTGGCCCTGATCATGGTGCGCACGCAGTGGTCGACGCCCTTACTCGACATGGTCGCGGGCGCGCTCATCGGTGCGCTACCCGACCGTCAGCCGTGGCGCGGTGTTGTTGCTGGCGTCTACGTCTTTGCCATAGCTTCGGGGTGGGCCGGAACTGACGCTCGTCAAGGGCGCCGGCGTGAGTACGAGCGGGGAACAAGTGCTTCCGCGGATCGTCCGCAGCGGTACTCGATGGGGCTCTCTCGTGACCACCGGTGCCGCTGCTGGCTACGCCGCGACTGTGCCCGCCGCGTTGCGTGGCTGCGGCAGGGAGATTCCTGCCTCGCGGAGGCCTTCGAGGTGCAGCGGGATGGCGTCGCGCATCGAGCGCTCGACCTCCTCGCGGGTTTCGCCGACCACGGCCACACCGGGAAGGTCCGGGGAGTACGCCCCCCACGACGTGTCGCCCTGCTCGTAGATCACCAGGTAGTCGGTCAACGCAGTTCCTCAAGACCGGTGCTGTGCCGGATCGACTTCAGCGTACCGACCGGCACGTCCCTGTTGTCGTGCCCGGCGATCGTAACGACCATCCGGCCGTCGGGGCTGCGCCCTAACGACCATCCGGCCGTCGGGGCTGCGCCATTGCTCGTGGTCGCCCTTCGTCCGCACGAGAGTCCAGCCTGCCCTGCGCAGCGCTTTGCGGACGTCGCGGAACTTCTTCGCCATGGCAAGACGCCTACCAGACCAGCCGGTCAGTCCGAAGCGCCAGAGTGCCCCTTCCCACGCCGAGCAGCATGATGCCGACGACTTCGCCGGACTGCCCCTCTTGGACCGGTTGCAGCACTGTCGGGCAGGCCAGTGGCATCTCGCCGGCGCGTGCTCAGCCGTCGGCGAGATCCAGGAGCTTGCCGACGGTGTTCCAGTTGCGCGCGGTCGCCGTCACGCCCAGGCGCTTGTCGGTCAGCGCCGCGGCCAGCCGCGAGCGTTGCAGGCCATCCGGGTGCCACGCATAGATCTCGCGGCCGCTGATGACGAACCGCTCCGGCGCGACGTCGAGCTCGTCGAGCTCGCGCAGCCGCTCGGCAGCGGGCTCGGCGGACAGGAACGACACCTGGTAGCGCTTGGGGTCGTCCGCCACGTCCGCGAGCGGATCGCGCTCGACGATGCCGGCGAGCTCGTCGCGCGTGCGCACGACGACCCGGATCTCGAAGCCGAACTTCGCCTTGAGCTCCTGCTCAAGCTCGCGCTCCAGCCGCCGGCCGGACGTCTTGCTCGTCAGGACGACGTTGCCGCTCTGCAGGAGGGTGCGGACGTCCTCGTAGCCGATGCCCGCCAGCAGCTCGCGCAGCTCGCCCATCGCGACGCGGTTGCGCGACGCGAGGTTGATGCCGCGCAGCAGCGCGAGCTGGCGTGGCATCGCGCCTCAGGCGCTCGCCGCGCCGACGCCGTGGCGCTCGGCGACGAGCGCGACGAGGTCGCGCATGATCCGGGTGAGATCGAAGTCCTTCGGGGTGTACACCGCGGCCACGCCGGCCGCCTTCAGCGGCGCGACGTCGGCCTCGGGAATGATCCCGCCGACGACGACGGGCGCGTCGACGCCGGCCTCCGCGAGGCTGCGCACGATGTCGGGGATGAGCTCGCGATGCGAGCCCGACAGGATCGACAGGCCGATGACGTGCACGCCCTCCTGCAGCGCGCTCGTGACGATCTGCGACGGGGTCAGGCGGATGCCCTCGTAGACGACCTCCATGCCGACGTCGCGCGCGCGCACGGCGATCTGCTCGGCGCCGTTGGAGTGCCCATCCAGGCCGGGCTTGCCGACGAGGATCTTGATCCGCCGGCCGAGCGCATCCCCGACGCGCGCGACCTCGTCGCGCAGCTGCTCGAGCTCGGCGGTCTCGGCGACCGGGCCCGCGCTCGCCTCGCCGACGCCCGTCGGGCCGCGGTACTCCCCGAACGCGTCGCGCAGCGCCTGCGCCCACTCGCCGGTCGTCGCACCCGCGCGGACGGCCGCGATCGTCGCCGGCATGATGTTCTCGTCCTCGCTGGCGGCGATGCGCTTGACCTCCTCGAGCGCCGCGTCGACCGCGGCCTGATCGCGTGACGCGCGCCACGCCCGCAGCGACTCGATCTGCTCGGCTTCGGTGCCGGGATCGACGGTCATGATGCCGCCGTCCTCACCGGTCGCCAGGGGGGAGGGCTCGGTCTCGCGGTACTTGTTCTGGCCGACGACGACGAGCTCGCCGGCCTCGATGCGGCGAATCCGCTCGCGATGGGAGTCGACGAGCGACGCCTTCATGTACGGCACCGCCTCGACCGCGCCGCCGTGCTCCTCGACGACCGCCATCTCCGCGCGCGCGCCCTCGGCGAGCTCCGCGACGAGGCCCTCCATGACCTTCGAGCCCTCGAAGATGTCGGGGTACTCGAGCAGGTCCGTCTCGTAGGCGAGCACCTGCTGGATGCGCAGCGACCACTGCTGGTCCCACGGCCGGGGCAACCCGAGCGCCTCGTTCCAGGCCGGCAGCTGCACCGCGCGCGCCCGCGCGCTGCGGCCAAGCGTCACGCCGAGCGCCTCGAGCACGATGCGCTGCACATTGTTCTCCGGCTGGGACTCGGTCAGCCCGAGCGAGTTGACCTGCACGCCGTAGCGCAGGCGCAGGTGCTTGGGATCCGCGACGCCGTAACGCTCGCGCCCGATCTCCTCCCACAGCTCGCCCATCGCGCGCAGCTTCGCGTGCTCCTCGATGAACCGGACGCCCGCGTTGACGAAGAACGAGATGCGGCTGAAGACCTTGCCCATGAGCTCCTCGTCGACGCGCTCGCGCACGGCGTCGAGGACGGCGATCGCGTTGGACAGCGCGTAGGCGATCTCCTGGACCGGGGTCGCGCCCGCCTCCTGGAGGTGGTAGGAGCAGATGTTGATCGGGTTCCAGCGCGGCACCTCGGTGACCGTGTAGGCGACCATGTCGGCGATGAGCCGCATCGAGGGCGCGGGCGGGAACGCATAGGTACCACGCGCGAGGAACTCCTTGATGATGTCGTTCTGCGTCGTGCCCTGAAGGACGTGCTGGTCGACGCCCTGCTCCTCGGCGGCGACGATGTACAGCGACAGCAGCCACGCCGCCGTCGCGTTGATCGTCATCGACGTGTTCATCGTGTCGAGCGGGATGCCGTCCATGAGCTGCGCCATCGCGCCGCGGTGGCCGATCGGGACGCCGACCTTGCCGACCTCGCCGCGGGCGAGCTCGTGGTCGGAGTCGTAGCCGGTCTGCGTCGGCAGGTCGAAGGCGACCGACAGCCCCGTCTGGCCCTTGGCGAGGTTGCTGCGGTACAGCGCGTTGGACTTCTCGGCCGTCGAATGCCCCGCGTACGTGCGCATGATCCACGGCCGGTCCCGCTCTGGAAGACGGTGCGACGCGTGCTCGCTCATCGGGCTGGATCGTACTTGGAGGGACAGCTGGGCACCGTCTCCGCAAGACGGCCGGATCGCCCTGCGGCGTTGCGGCATGATCCGAACGTGCGACTTCGGCCTGATGAGCGCTGGGACCTGTGGTTCCTGGCGCTCTTGGCGCTGGGCGCCCTGGCCATGTGGTTGGTCTGGGCGAAGGCCAGCGCCCTTGCGCTCGCCGGCGTCTTCGTCGTCGTGCTTGCGGTCAAGCTCGGGTTGCGGCGCTGGCGCTGGTTTCCCTCAAAGGATCCCGAAAACTACCGCTGAGAGCCCGACGGCGAGCAGGACGAGCATTTGGTTGGGTTCGATCGCCGTGAGTCAGCCGGAAACGTCCGGCTCGCCTTCGGTCGGAAAGCCCGGCAAGTTCGCCTCGACCGGCGCGTCAACGTCGTCGTCATCCGGATCGACGCCCATCGGCGGCAGCTCGGGTTCGCCCTCGGGCATACCGCTCACGGCATCCTGCTCGGGCTCGGGTTCGTCTCCATCGGGCATCGGCGCGTCGAGAAACGGCGGGATCATCGCCAGCAGCCACTCGGCGCGGTCGAGGAGCCCGAAACCGGGCGGGACGAAGTGCGCGGTGCCGGGGAGCACGGCGAGTTGCGACGTCGGCAGGTCGGTCAGGTCGCCCATCACCCCGCCTCCGAGCAGTTCGAAGAGCTTGACGGCGTGCTCGAGGCGGATGCAGTCGGAATCCCCCAGGACGACGAGGGTGGGCGCGGCGATCCCCCGGATGTCCTCCTCGGGCCAGGCGTAGGGCGTCGTGTCAAGGTGCTTGAGCTTCTCGACCAGGTTGGGAAAGTCGCCGGGGTTCGGCGCCGTCGCACGGTATGCCTCCTCGATCGGTGACCCGGCGAAGAGCTCGGGCGTGATCGACGGGAACATCTCGAGCGCCACCGCGTGCATCCCGTCGCTGGTGAACGACGCGGACGCGACGACGAGCTTGCGCACCACCTCCGGGTGGCGGATCGTCAGCTGCAGAGCGATCCCGCCGCCCATGCTGTAGCCGAAGATGTCGGCGTCGTCGATCCCCAGGTGAGCCATGAGTTCCGCCGTGTCGTCGGCCATCTGCTCGTACGTGAGCGGGCGGTCGACGTCAGCCGTGTGCCCGTGCCCCTGCTGCTCGACCGCGATCACCTGCCGGGTCTTCGCCAGCTCGGTCAAGACCGGTCCCATCATGTCGATCGTCATGTACGCGCCGTGCAGCAGGACCAACGGCCTGCCGCTCCCGTGGATCTCGTAGTACATGTTGAGATCGTCGACCGGCGCGTAGCCGGTTTGTGCGTCGGTGGTTGGCATCTCTCCTACCTACCACGCCGCGGTGCGGCGGAGCAACGTCGCGTTACGTCCCGGGAACGGCCACTTCGCAGTCGGCCGCGATGGTGTCGTTCGCGTCATGGCGGACGGTGTCGCGGCCGCCGCCACACGACACGCCGTCAGCGCCACCCGCGCGGACGTCGATGATGTCGATGCCGTCGCCGCCGTCGATCGTGTCGTCGTACGGGCCACCGGTGATCCTGTCGTTTCCAGCGCCCCCGCGGAGTTCGATGCCGCTGATGATGAAGGCGAACTGGAGCTTGCTGTCCACGGTGAGGACGTCCGGCCCCTCACCACCGGCCGCTGTTCCTCCGCGGCCGGCCTGCACCGTGATGACGTCGCGGCCGGGCCCGCCGTCGAGGGAAGCGAAGCCGCCGATTGAGCTGGCCACGAAGAAATCGATGACATCGTCGCCAGGTCCGCCGAAGCCACTTCCGCTGCAGCACCACCCCCCGGCGTGGACGACATCGTTGCCGGACCCGCCATCGGCGATCTGCCCGCCCTCGCCGCTGGCGGACACGATGTCATCGCCGCCCTCGCCATAGACGCGCGTCAGTCCGCCGAAGGAGTCGGCCCACAGGTCGTCGCGTCCCGGTCCGCCATAGATCGATGGGATGCCGTGAGTGGCCACGCGTGCGCGGTCGCCGAGGTCGCCCAGCAGGATCTCGAACCTCGAGAGCAGAGGTGGACAGCTCGCACTGTTCGCGTCGAGTTGCGTGCAACCAAGATCGACGCTCAGCGGGGCCCCGCTCTCCGTGAACAGGTAATGGTCGGGCTCGCGGTGAACGTCGAGATCGTTCTTCTCACCGGCAGCGGCGGTGTACACCAGGCTGGTGTCGTCGGACGTCACCGTCGCCGCAAGGGACGGCGCAGCAAGAGCGCAGGCAAGCGCAACGGCCGCCAGCGTCGTGAGGGTCCTGCGAGCCATATGGCGACCGTACAGTGATGTCAGGGCGCCGACTACTCCTGTGAAACTATCCCGCGATCGAGGGGGCGCCGGCGTTTCACCCGACGGCTCGAAGATCGCCTTCGACAGCAACCGCGACGGCAAGGCGGTCTGGGTGATGAACGCCGACGGGTCGGGGCAGACGAAGCTGACCAACAAGCCGATGTCGATCGAGGGTCTCCCGGTGTTCTCGCCTGGCGGGTCCACCCGGCACGACAGCGTCTCGCATACCTGCGAGCACACCAGCCGCTGACCGCCGGACCGGGTGGGCTGACCCCTCTGGCCTCCCAGCTCATCCGCTAGTAGCGTGGTGGTGCGTGAGGCCGATCGACGTCAGGCACCTCGGGCGCGAGCGCGTGATCTGCTGCTGGAAGGTCGACGATGTGCTCATCGACCCCGGGCCGGAGTCGACGCTCGAGACGCTCTTGGAGGAGCTCGGAGACGAGCGTCCGCGTGCGCTGATGCTGACGCACATCCACCTCGATCACGCCGGTGCGGCGGGCGCGCTCGTGCGCGAATGGCCCGACCTCGAGGTGTGGGTGCATGAGAAGGGCGCGCGCCACATGGCCGAGCCGGAGCGGCTCGTCGCGTCGGTCAGGCAGCTCAACGAGGACTTCGACGAGCGCTGGGGGGAGGTCGTCCCGATCCCGGAGAGCGCGCTGCGGGTGGTGCAGGGCGGCGAGTCCATCGACGGCTGGGACGTCGCGTACACGCCCGGCCACGCCAAGCATCACGTCAGCTACCGGCACCGCAACAGCGGCTGGGTCTTCGCCGGCGACGTCTGCGGCGTCCGGCAGCCGGGCACCGACCTGATCCTGCCGCCGACGCCGCCGCCCGACATCGACCTCGAAGCCTGGCGGGCGTCGCTGGATGCGATCGAGGCCTGGGAGCCCGAGACGCTCGCGATCACGCACTTCGGCGCCTTCAGCGACGTGAGCCGGCATCTCGCGCGGATGCGGGCCGCGCTCGACCACTGGAGCGAGCTCGCGCGGATGGTCGACGCGCCGGCATACGAGGCGGCCCTGCTGGCGGCTGAGCGGGCCGCGCTGGACCCGGCCTCCGCCGAGGCGTTCAATCAGGGCATCCAGTCCCAGAACCAATGGCCCGGACTGGATCGCTACTTCCGAAAGCGCGACGCGGCTGGCGTCTCGGCCTGAGCGCTCGTATCCTGCGGACTTCATGTCGCAGACGATCGAGAAGCCAAAGACCGGACCTCCCGGCGGAGGGCTCGGCGGCCACTGGCGCGTGATCGTCCGCAACGACGATCACAACACGTTCGATCACGTGGCGCACGCGCTCGCTCGCTACATCCCCGGCATCAGCGTCGATCGCGGCTACCGGATCGCCGACCACATCCATCGCAGCGGCCTGGCGATCGTGTGGACCGGCCACCGCGAAACCGCTGAGCTGTACTGGGACCAGCTTCAGAACGAGGGGTTGACCATGGCTCCACTCGAGCAGGGCTGAGCGTCGTTCGCTCCCTGAAGCCGCGTGGCGATCGTGGGTCGGCGCTGACCGTTCCTGTCACCCTGTGGCGTAGAGGATGAGTGGGATTGGGGAAATCGGTGGCGCGACCGGCCCCGAGGATCGCGCGGAACGCGAGCGTGAGCTCCTGCGGGCCTACCACGAGGATGGGGATACTCGCGCGCGCGACGAGCTGGCGGAGCAGATGGTGCCGCTCGCGCGCGCGCTCGCCGGCCGCTACAGCGGGCGCGGCGAGCCGCTCGACGATCTCGTGCAGGTCGCGTGCGTCGGCGTCATGAAGGCGATCGAGGGCTTCGACCTCTCGCGCGAGGTGCGCTTCTCCTCCTACGCGACGCCGACCGTGCTCGGCGAGATCAAACGCCACTTCCGCGACAAGACGTGGGCGATGCGCGTCCCGCGCGGCATGCAGGAGCTACAGATCGAGATCGCGAAATCGCGCGACAAGCTCACCTCCGAGCGCGGCCGCTCGCCGACGGTGCAGGAGATCGCCGACGACGTCGAGCAGCCCTTCGAGGAGGTGCTGACCACGATCCAGAGCCAGGACGCGCGCCGCACGCGCTCGCTCGACGAGCCGACCGGCGAGGACGTCACGCTCGCCGACTCGATCGGCAAGCGCGATCCCGAGATCGGCCGCGCGGAGATGCGCGTGCTCCTCGACGACGCGTTCGACGTCCTGTCCGAGCGCGATCAGGAGGTCCTGCGCCTGCGCTTCTCGGAGGACCTCACGCAGACCGAGATCTCCAAGCGCGTCGGCGTCTCGCAGATGCAGGTCTCGCGGATCATCCGCCAGGCCCTCAACACCCTGCGGGCGGACATCGAGAGCAAAACCAAGCGCATCGACGCGGCGTAGCGGCAGCGGCAGCGCGACGCATAGGTGTCCCGAACAGCTAGTGTTGGCTGGGTGTTCAAGGAGTGGGGGAGAGCCTTCGGGGTCGCACTGGCGTGCGCGACGATCGCGCTGCTGAGCGGCTGCGGTGACTCCGCCGAGGAGCGCGGTCCGGCGGCGAAGGCTGAGCCGACGGCGGGAGACTGGCGGCCGTGGGTGCTGCGCTCCGGCGCGGACATCAAGGTTGCGCCACCGCCACGCGCCGGATCGGCTGCGGCACGCCGAGACGAGCAGGCGCTCGCCGCCGCCACTCGCCGCCGGACGCCGGCACAGGAACGGCGGGCACGTGAGCAGGTCGCGGACACCGTGGTCGAGCCATGGATGTCGCGCGCGCTGGGCTTCGTCTCCGAGCGCGTCAAGAACCCGCCGGTGGCGTCGCACGCCTACGCGCTCGTGAGCGTCGCCATGCACGATGCCGCCATCGCGGCGTGGCACTGGAAGTATCGCTATCGCCGGGCACCACCCGCCGGCGAGGCGCTCGTGGCCGAGCCGGCCGATCCGTCCTATCCGTCGGACTACGCCGCGATCGCCGGGGCGGGTTCGCGGGTGCTCGAGCACCTGTTCCCGGAGGCGCCGAAGGCGCGCTTGGAGATCGAGGCCGAGGAGGCCGCGCAGCTGCCGGTGCTGGCCGGCGCCAGCTACCCGAGCGATGCCCGCGCGGGCCTGCGGCTCGGGCGCAGCGTCGCCGATCGCGTGATCGCGTACGCCAAGCGCGACGGGTCGGACCGGCGCTGGGACGGCCGGCGCCCGCGCGGACGCGGCCTGTGGGAGCCGCCGCCGGGGTCGGTCGCGCGGCCCGTCGAGCCGCTCGCCGGAACCTGGAAGACCTGGGTCCTGCGCAACGGACGGCAGCTGCGCCCGCCGCCGCCGCCCGCGTTCGACTCCGCGAAGTTCCGCGCCGAGGCGCGCGAGGTCGTCCGCATGCGCGAGAACCTCACGCCCGAGCAGAAGCGGATCGCGACGTTCTGGGCCGGCGGTCAGGGCACGCCGCTGCCGGCCGGCGTGTGGGATCAGGTGATGCTCGTCTACGTCCCCGAACAGCGGCTCAGCATCCCCCGCCAGACGCGCGTCTTCGCGCTGCTCAACGCGGCGATGGACGACGCGGGCATCGCCTCCTGGGACGCGAAGTTCGCGTACTGGAGCCCGCGGCCGGAGAACGCGATTCGCGATCTCGGACTTGACCGCAGCTGGGAGCCGTACCTCGACACGCCGTTCTTCCCGTCATATGTCTCCGGGCACTCGACGTATTCGGGCGCCGCCGGGGAGGTGCTCGCGTATCTCTTCCCGGCTGACGCGAAGCTGTGGCAGGCGAAGGCCCGGGAGGCGGGAATCTCGCGGCTGTACGGGGGGATCCACTACCGCAGCGACAACGTCGTCGGCCTTCGGATGGGTCGTGACATCGGCCGGCTCGCCGCGAGGCGAGCGCAGCGCGACGGCGCGGGGTCATGAGGCTGCGCCGGATCGGCTGGCTGGCGGTCGTCTGCGCGTTCCTGGTCTCGGCCGGTTGCGGTGGCGACGACTACCCCGAAACCGATCGCTTCAGCGACATCCCCAAGCGCACGATCGAGGCGCCCGACGACAAGACCGCGCCGCGCTGGCAGCAGATCGCCGACGTCCGTGACTCCAAGGCGGCGTCCAGACGGATCGTCGTGTCGCGATCGGCCCTGCAGTGGCGAGTTCGCTGGCGCTGCCGCTCACGCCGCATTGCGATCACGGTCACGCCACCGCCGGCGAGCTCGAACGGGCGCGCCGGGGGTAGCTGCCCCGGCCGGGACAGCGCGATCTGGGTCGGCGCCGGGAGGCACACCGTCGCTGTGCGCTCCTCGGCGGACTTTCGCGTCATCGTCGACGAGGAGGTGCGCACGCCGCTGCACGAACGTGCGCCTGCCTCCGTGCGCGCCGGGCAGGCCCGCGAGCTCGGGCGCGGGCGCTTGCGCCCGATCGAGTCCAAGGGCCGCGGGACCGCGATCCTCTACCGGCTACCCGGCGGACGGCTCGCGCTGCGCATGGAGGGCTTCGCGACGGAGCCCAACCCCGATCTCGACATCTGGCTCAGCGAGTCGGTCGAACCGACGACAACACGCCGCATCTTTCGCGCCGGACACACCGCCGTCGGGTCGCTGAAGTCGACGATCGGCGACCAGAACTACCTCCTGCCCGCGACAGTCGACGCGTACGAGATCCGCTCGATCGTCGTCGTCAACGCCGGACAGCGGATCGCCTACGCCGCCGCCACGCTCGCGCGCTGACGGCGGATCAGGCTACGAGCGCCCGGTGCGGCCGTCGAACCACTCGCCGACCGTGCCGATCTTGCCCACGATGCCGTGGCCCGCGCGGCCGGCGAGGCCCGGGGTGGAGGGGAGGATCGCCTCGTCCGGCGTGTCGCCGTGCGCGATCGCGAGGCTCCGCAGCGTGTCCTCGTGCTTGCGCATGCGCTCCTCCCAGAGCGTCAGGAACGCCTGCAGCTCCTCGTCCTCGCGGTGCGCCGCCAACCGCGCGAGATACGCCAGCAGCGTCACGACGTGCTGTACGTCGAGCACCGCGAAGCGCAGCGCCTGGTTGACCTCCAGCGTCGGGTCGAAGAGGACGTTGCGCATTCCCGCGACGCGCGCCCCGAGCCCCTGCGCCGCCGGCTTTCCCCACAGCCCGCGGGCGGCGGTGACGTCGGTCAGCTCCGAGAGCAGCGCGCGCGCCTCATCGGAGCCCGCGCGCAGCTCGTCCGCGCCGCCGGCACCGACCGCGTCGAGGCGATCGGCGAGCTTGCGCCAGTGCTGGCGCAGGTGGCGCGCCGAGACGTAGAGCTCGCGCAGCCCGCGGTGCTCGGCGGGATGCACTGCGCCTCCGTCCCCTATGGCTCGAGCTCGTCTGCGGCCGCGACCGGCTCGCGCAGCTCACCGTAGGAGACGAGGTCCTGCCATGCGTACAGCAGCGGCACCTGATACCAGCCGTTGCAGGCCGCGCGCATGTCGAGGAACTCCTCGCCGAACCAGAACGCGTCCCAGTCGTGGTGGTGGTCGAACACGATCGACATGAGGAACTTGTAGCGGTCGTCGCGCCCGCGGAAGACCTCGTAGCGCCTCGCGCCGTAGCGCGTGGAGATCGGCGCGAGCTGCGCCAGCGCGGCCGCGAGATCGTCGCCGTGAAAGCCCGTCGCGTACCAGGGGAGCTGGACGACGCCGCCGGCCATCAGTTGCCCACCTCGGCCATGATCGCGCCCGGGCCCTCGGCCGTCTTACCCTGGCCGGTCTCGGTCGCGCCGACGAGGATCGCGATCTTGCCCGAGTGCCTGTTCTCGTACATGAGCTGGTGGGCCTCGGCGACGCCGTCGAACGGCATCGTGCGCCACAACACCGGCCGGATCTTCGACTCGCGGATGAGGTCGTTGGCCTTCGTGCACTGCCACGCGTTGGCGAAGTGCGAGCCGATGATCTGCTTCTGGCGCATCCACAGGTAGCGCACGTCGAAGTCGAGGTCGAAGCCCGACGTCGCACCGCAGATGACGACCTTGCCGAACGGCTTGACGACGAACACGCTCGTCGGGAACGTGGCCTTGCCGACGTGCTCGAAGACGATGTCGGGCGGGCCGCCGAGGATCTCCTTGACGCGCTTGCCGAAGTTGCGCATCTCCTTGAAGCGCGCCTTCTCCTCCTCGGGCGTCTCGCCGCCCTTGCGCATCATCCCGGCGAACTCGTTGCGGTTGATGAAGTCGACGGCGCCGAGCTGCTTGACGAGCTCGCCCTTGTCGTCGGAGGAGACGACGCCGACGGCGTCGGCGCCGGTCAGAGCGCACAGCTGCGTCGCGAAGACGCCGAGGCCGCCCGCGGCGCCCCAGATGAGCACCTTGTGGCCCGCCTGCAGATCGCACTGGTCCATGAGCATGCGGTAGGCGGTGAAGTACGTCAGGCCATACGACGCGGCCTCCTCCCAGGACAGGTGCTCGGGCTTGGCCAGCAGCTGCTGGGCCTGGACCTTGCAGAACTGGGCGAACGAGCCCCAGCTCGTCTCATAGCCCCAGATCTGCTGGCTCGGCGCGGCGAGCGGATCGAGCCCGTGGACCTCGACGTCCTCGTAGGAGGCCTGGTTGCAGTGGATGACGACCTCGTCGCCCACCTTCCAGCGCGTGACCCCGGGGCCGACCTTCCAGACGATCCCCGACGCGTCGGAACCGCCGATGTGATGGTCCTCCTCGGGGTGGTAGCGGAAGACCGACACCGGCTTGCCCAGCGACGCCCACACGTTGTTGAAGTTCACGCCGGCGGCCATGACCCGCACGACGACCTCGAAGGCCTGCGGCTCGGGAACCTCGATCTCCTCGATCTGGAAAGCGTCCTTCGGCTCGCCCTCGCGCTCCTGGCGGATGACCCACGCGGTCATCGTCGCGGGCAGCTCGCCCGGCTCGGTATCGACGGTGGAGACTTGGCTGAGATCGACGGCCACGTTGTGCTGAACCTCGTTGTCGCTTGCCGGCAGGGGCCGCAATCCTACGCACCAACTGGCTCGCGCGCGGGCTCCGCGGGCGGCGCTGCGACCTCGCCCGCCGGCGGCGGTGCGCTCGTCGGCGCGGCGGCGAGCGTCGGCGAGACGAGCTTCCACGCCACGACCGCGCCGACGGCCGCGACGGCGGCCCCCACCAGGAGGCCGTCCCCGAGCGACTGCACGAAGTCGGCCTGGTCCTGGCGACCGATGAACGCGCCGAGCACGGCGACCCCGAGCGTGCCGCCGATCATGCGGTTCATCGACAGGATCCCGGACGCGACGCCGGCCTTGGTCTGGTCGACCGCGTTCATCGCGGCCGCGCTCATCGGCGACATCACGAGCGCGATGCCGATGCCCATGGTCACGAAGCCGGGCAGGAGGAACCCGTAGCCCGAGTCGGTCGTCAGGAACGACTGCCAGAACAGGGAGATCGCCACGAGCGTCAGGCCGGCGGTCATGAGCGGGCGCGGGCCGATGCGGTCGCTCAGGCGCCCCGCGATCGGCGCCACGACGATGACCATGAGCGTCGTCGGCAGGAAGCGCAGACCGGCCTCGAGCGGCGAGAACCGCAGCACGTTCTGCATGTACAACGTGAGGAAGAAGAACATCGCGAGCATCGCGAACGAGACGATGAACGCGACGATGTTGGCGCCGAGGAACGTCCTGGAGCGGAAGAAGGCGACGTTGACCATCGGCGCGGGGTGGCGCCGCTCGACGGAGACGAACGCGGCCAGCCCGGCCACCGCAAGGGCGAACAGGCCGATGATGCGCGCCGACTCCCAGCCCCACGTGTTGGCCTCGACGAGCGCCAGCGTCAGCGCCGCGAGCCCGGTCGTGAGCGTCGCGATCCCCGCGAAGTCCACCTGCCGGGTGACGGTCTCGTCGCGCGACTCGTGCGTCGCGAACAGCGTCACGGCCAGCGCGCCCGCGGCGACCGGCAGGTTGATGACGAAGATCGACTGCCACGAGACGTGCTCGACGAGCACCCCACCGAGCACCGGGCCGATGGCCAGGGCGAGCGCCGACACGCCGGCCCACGTGCCGATCGCCATGCCGCGCTC
Source organism: Solirubrobacteraceae bacterium (assembly GCA_050696955.1). Taxonomy (GTDB): domain Bacteria; phylum Actinomycetota; class Thermoleophilia; order Solirubrobacterales; family Solirubrobacteraceae; genus CADCVQ01. Next base: position 15,816 of record JBOGYT010000284.1, read on the forward strand.
GTGCGGCGGGAAGGCGTTCGTGATGATCGACAGCGTCGCCGGCATCATGAACGCCGCACCGACGCCCTGGAGCGCGCGTCCGGCGATCAGCCACGTCTGGCTCTGGGAGAAGCCGATGAAGGCGCTCGACGCCGCGAACAGGACGACGCCGAACAGGAACATCCTGCGCCGCCCGAAGATGTCGCCGAGCCGGCCGCCGGTGACGAGCAGCACGCCGAACGAGAGCATGTAGGCATTGACGGTCCATTCCAGGCTCGACAGCGACGCGCCGAGGTCGCGCTGGATCGAGGGCAGGGCGACGTTCACGACGGTGTTGTCGAGCATCACCATGAACAGCGCGAAGCACATGGCCGCGAGCGTCCACCAGCGGCGGTTGCCGTCGTTGGGAGCGATGCGCTTCGTCATGCGCTGTCCCGGTTGGCGATGGCGTCGACGACGGGCCGCAGCGCGGCGATGAGCCGCTTGCGCTGCCCCGCGGGCAGGGTGGCGGCGAACGCCTCGAGGCCCTGGAGCTTGGCCTCGTCGAGGCGCATCAGGGCCTCGCGACCGGCGTCCGTGCAGCCGACGCGCTTCATGCGGCGGTCGGCGGCGTCCTCGCGGCGGTGCAGCAGGCCGCGGCCGACGAGCGCGTCGACGGCGCGGCTGGCGCCGGGGAGCGACAGGCCGAGCCGCTCGGCGAGCTCCTTGACGGTCAGCTCGTCAGCGGCCAGCGCGACGAGCGCCTTGACCTGGGTGAGCGTGACGTCGAGCTCCTCGTAGATCGAGTAGGAGTCGATGCCGCCCTGCTGGAGCACATGGCGCCAGACCGTCAGCAGGGACTCGGCGAGCTCGCTCGTCAAGTCGGATGCCGGAGCCGCCGGCGGCCGAGAGATAGATGCTTGCACGCACGCAAGTATTGCAAACGCGCAAACGCTGCTTGCTCAGCCGGCGGCAGGCGGGATCGCTACGACGGCCCGTCGATCTCCCGCACGCTGCGCTTGACGAGCGTCTTCGCGGCATCGCTCCAGGAGTACACGCGCTCGATGAGCTTGTCGGGGCAGCAGACGTCGTCGCCGCGCGCGAACTTCGGCACCCGCACGATCAGCCTGGCGTCGGACACCTGGGCCGTGCCGCGGTACAGCCGCTGCGAGCGGTACACCGCGCGCAGGTCGCTGTTCGCCGACTTGCCGTGCGTGCTGAAGACGTAGAGCGCGACCGCGCCGGCGACCCCGCCGGTCTCCACGAGCACGACCGCGTCCGAGCGCGCGTCGCCGGTCAGGTCGGTGAAGAGGATCTCCGGCGCGACGAACCCGCCGCGCTCGCGCAGCAGGCCCTTGATCGCGCTCGTCGTCTTCGCGTCCTCCAGGAGCGTCTTGCGAAACAGCGCCTGGGACTTCGACGGGGCGGCGCCGGAGCCACCGCTCACGAGCAGGACGGCCGCCGCCGTCAGCAGGACCGTCGCGAGGGCGACGACGAGGATGCGTTGACGTTGGCGCATTTGCAGGGCGATCATGGCAGCGCCGGCAGCGCCTGGCTATGGCTGCAGGAGACGATCCTGCGCGCTCGGACGCGGCGGCCCCACCACGATGCGAGCCGGATCGATCGCCTCGTCCTGCACCGAGACCGTGTAGGTCCCGGGATCGAGGTCGGCTTTGAGCGACGCCGTGTCGCCGGGATTGATCGGCCCCGTGCTCTGCTTGAGCTCGCGGCCGCCGTCGGCGAGCGTCTCGCTGCGCAGCGTGAGCCGCTGCGAGGTACGGGTCTGGTTGGAGACGAGCAGCTCGATCGGGCCGGCGCCGAATCGCGACGGAGAGACCGAGATGCGCGTGGGCGCGATGGTCGCGCTGACGGTGATCTCCTGCGGCGGGCGCGGCTCGTTGCCGAACCCGTCATTGCCGCCGCAGCCGGCGGCGGTGATCGCGAGAACCAAAGCGGCCACGATGGCGGCCCATGACGTCGTGCGGGGCGCGTGGACCGGTCTCACCATCCTCCTGACGTATGCCCTCCGGTGCGCGGCTGTGGCGACACCGTACCCAACAGCGCGCGGCACGCATCGCTGCGGCGTTGATGGGGAGTTTCTGCGCGGGCGGGGGAGGCCCAACCCTGCAACCGCGCATGCAGTCCGTCCTGTCCGGGCGAGACGCTATGCGGTTCATGGAGCTGCTCGACCATCCGCTCGCGACCGCCGAGTTCCTCGTCGTCGACACCGAGACGAACGGCCGCGCCGGCGACGCCTGCGAGCTCACCGAGGTCGGCGCCGTCCTCGTTGGCGGCGGCGAGCTGCACGAGCGCTGGGAGACGCTCGTCAGCGGCGCGGCGCCGCTCTCGCGCGCGATCCAGCGCTTCACCCAGATCAGCCAGGAGATGGTGGACGCCGCGCCGCCCGCCGAGCTCGCGCTGCCCGATCTCGCCGAGCTGATCGGGTCCCCACCCACCCGCGTGCTCGTCGCCCACAACGCGGCGTTCGACCGCCGCGTCCTGCGCCAGGCGTTCGAGCGGGCCCGGCTGCAGTGGCCCGATCCGCCCGCCCTGTGCACGGTCGCGCTCGCGCGCCGGTTCGCACCGCTCGTCCGCCAGCGCCGCCTCGCCGCGCTCGCCGACG
>JBOGYT010000285.1:0-4296 GCA_050696955.1 Solirubrobacteraceae bacterium
GCCCTCAGGCGACGGTGCGAAACGCCCGCAGCGTCTCGGGATCGCGATCCGGCTCGCGCGCCGGCATCGCCGCCGCCGGGATCGGCGGCGACGGATCGCCCGCCCGCTCTGCCGCGAAGCGGTAACCCACGCCGAAATGCGTGTGGATGTAGCGCCAGTCGGGCGAGGCCTGCTGGAGCTTGGAGCGCAGCTTGCGCACGAAGACGTCGACCGAGCGGTCGCCGTGGGCCATCGCGTAGCCCCACACGCGCTGGTAGATCTCCTCGCGCTCGAGCACCCTGCCGTCGGCCGCGGCGAGCATCTGGATGAGCTCGAACTCGCGCCGCGTCAGGTCGATCGAGCGGCCGTGGGCGAAGGCCTGGAACTGGTCGGGCCGCACCTCGATCTCGCCGGCGACGACGGCCGCCTCGGTGCCGGACTCGGCCGCGGAGCGACGGCGGCGCGCGACGGCTTCGATGCGCGCGATGAGCTCCTCCGGGTGACATGGCTTCGTGACCCAGTCGTCGGCCCCCATCCGCAGGCCGCGGACGCGCTGGGCGACGGTGGATTGCCCGGTGCAGACGACGACCGGGAGGCTCGGAAGCTCAGCCGTCACGCGCTCGAGGTACTCCCACGCGTGCTGGCCGAGCAGGGCCAGGTCGAGCACGAGCGCACCGAGGCGCATGCTCACCAAGCGGTCGACGGGAACCGCGCTGCCAAGCACGCGGTGCTCCCAGCCGAGGCGGTCGAGGCGGTTCGTCAATACCTGGACGAACCCTGAGTCACCGTCGCATACGGCAACTCGCAGCGCGGCGGACGCGGGCGCTGCGGAATGTAGATCGCTCATGACACGCGGAAGTCTATGGATCCCGGGCGACAACGCGGCACCGACCCGAAGCCTCGATCACAGGATTTTTACAAGCAGACCCGCGCAAACTGCGGGCTTCCTTATGTCGCGGCAGCGTGGGAGGCGTCGGAGAACTCGCGGAACAGCCCCGTCACGACGAACGCCGTCTGCTCCCCGATGTCGACGGCGTTGTCGCCGATGCGCTCGAACGCCCGCGCGACGAGCGTCATGATCATCGCCCACTCGCGGACGTCGACGTCGTCGCCGGCCTCGATCGCGAGCCGGAAGATCTCGCGGTTCAGGCGGTTGATGTCGCGGTCGCGCGTCAGCAGGTCCTCCGCCATGGGGACGTTGCGCTCGGCGAAGCTGCGCTTGCACTGCACGACCTCGGCGCGGGCGAACCGGCCCATCTGCACGAGCTTCTCGAGGATCGCGCTCTGCACCGGCGGCTCGTGGCCCGACAGCGGGATGAGCTTCGCGACGTTGACGCACTGGTCGCCCATGCGCTCGACGTGCTTGATGACGTGCAGCAGGGCCGCCACGAGCCGCAGGTCGCCGGCGACCGGCGCCTGCAGCGCGAGCAGCGACAGGATCCCCTGATGGACCTCGAGATAGCGGCCATCGAGCCGGTCGTCGTCGGCGATGACGAACTGCGCGAGCTCGACGTCCTGATGCTCGAGCGCCTCGAGCACGCGATCGAGCTGCTCCACGACGAGATCCAGCCCACCCAGCGCGCTCTCCTCCAGCTCCGCGAGCGCCTGCTGGAAGTGCTGGCGGCCGGAGTCCGGGCTCATCCGAACTTCCCGGTGACGTACTGCTCCGTGCGCTGGTCGGACGGCGTCGTGAAGATCTTCTCGGTGTCGTCGAACTCGACGAGCTTGCCGACCCGCTTGCCCTCCTCGAGCTTGTCGACGTTGAAGAACGCCGTCTTGTCCGAGACGCGCGCGGCCTGCTGCATGTTGTGGGTCACGATGACGATCGAGTACTTCTGCTTGAGGTCGAGCATGAGCTCCTCGATCGCGCCGGTCGAGATCGGGTCGAGCGCCGAGCACGGCTCGTCCATGAGGATGACGTCGGGGTCGACGGCGAGCGTGCGCGCGATGCACAGCCGCTGCTGCTGGCCGCCGGACATCCCGAAGGCGTTGGTCTTCAGGCGATCCTTGACCTCGTCCCACAGCGCCGCGCGCGTCAGGGCGCGCTCCACGATCTCGCTCATACTCCCCTTCATACCCAGAACCTTGGGCCCGAAGGCGATGTTCTCGAAGATCGACTTCGGGAACGGGTTGGGCTTCTGGAAGACCATGCCGATCCGCTTGCGGACCTCGACGGGGTCGACCTCGCTGGCATACAGATCCTGGTCGTGGTAGAGCACCGTGCCGCTGATGCTGGCGCTCGGAATGAGGTCGTTCATCCGGTTCAGGCAGCGGATGAGCGTCGACTTGCCGCAGCCCGACGGGCCGATGAAGGCGGTGATGTCGTTCTCCAGCAGGTCGAAGGTGACGTCCTCCACGGCGGTCACGCCGCCGTAGGCGACGCGGACGTCCGTCAGCGAGAAGATCGCGCCCTGGGCGGCAGCCTGCTCCCCCCGCCGCTCGACCGCGGGCAACGCCTTGGGGAGTCCCGCGGAGGCGCTCACGCCGGGCCGCGCGTCGGCTTGTGAATCGGACGTCGTGGGTTCCAAATCATCACCACTTGGTTTCATATCGATTGCGGAGATAGATCGCGAACGAGTTCATCAGCAGCAGGATCCCGAGCAGGACGAGGATCGCTGCGGCGGCGAGATCACGGTAGCCGGGTTTCGCCTCGCCGACGAAGCTGTAGATCTGAATCGGCATCGCGGAGAACGACTTGCCGTCGATCGTCGGGTCGAAGAGCAGGAAGCTGCCGGCGCCGATGAGCAGCAACGGCGCCGTCTCGCCGATCGCGCGCGACAGGGCGAGGATGACGCCTGTCGCGATGCCCGGCAGTGCCCCCGGAAGGACCTGCTTCCAGATCGTCTGCCACTGCGTGGCGCCGAGCGCGAGCGATCCCTCGCGGATCGACGGGGGCACGGCGCGGATCGCCTCCCGCGCGACGATGATCACGACCGGCAGGACGAGCAGCCCGAGCGTCAGCGACCCGGCGACCAGCGTCGGGTCACCCTTCCCGAGCCCCCAGATGTCGACCGGCCCGCGGACGATGAAGGCGAGCCCGAGGATGCCGTACACGACCGACGGCACCGCGGCGAGGTTCTGGATGTTGACCTCGATGAGCCGGTTGTACCAGCGGCTCTGATTGGCGTACTCCTCGAGGTAGACGGCCGCTCCCACGCCGACGGGCACGATGAACGCCGCGCACATGACCATGAGCCACAGCGTGCCGAGCAGCGCCGAGCGCACGCCGCTGGCGTCGACGTTGAAGCGCGACGGGTAGTTCGTGACGAAGTCCGTGCTCAGCAGCGGCGCGCCGTCGATCGCCACATCGACGATCAGCGCTCCCAGGAACAGGATCGCGATGAACATGCACACGAGCAGCCCGAGCGCGAACAGCAGATCGCGCGTGCGCGCGCCGGTCGAGGCGCGCCGGACGACGTTGCGCGTCAGACCCGTCTCGGCGACCGCCATCAGTCGTACACCTGCCGGTACCTGCGCACGAAGCGGATCGCGACGAGGTTCAGCAGGAAGGTGATGACGAACAGCGTCGCGCCGACGGCGAAGATCGTCGCGTAGGCGGTGCTGCCGGCCGCCGCGTCCGAGCGGGCCGCGTTGGCGATGAACGCCGCCATGTTCTGATGCGCCTGCGCGAGGTCGAAGGTCAGGTTCGGGCTGTTGCCGCTGGCGACGAGGATCACGACGGTCTCGCCGATCGCCCGCGATGCGCCGAGCACGAGCGCCGCGACGATGCCCGACAGCGCCGCCGGGAAGACGACGCGCACGACGACCTGCCATTTCGCCGCGCCGAGCCCGAACGCGCCCTCGCGCAGGGACTGCGGGACCGCGGACAGCGCGTCCTCGCTGACCGACGCGATCGTCGGCAGCACGAGGATCCCGAGGATGATGCCGCCCGAGAGCCCGTTGAAGACCCGCAGGTCGAGGCCGAGCTGGTCTTGCAGCAGCGGGGTGAAGAACACGAGCGCGAAGTAGCCGAACACGATCGTCGGGATCCCGGCCAGCAGCTCGATGATCGGCTTGAAGATCTTCCGCACGCGCGGCGAGGCGTACTCCGCCAGGTAGATGCCGACGCCGAGCCCGACCGGGATCGCCACGACGAGCGCGACGAACGTCAGGTAGAGCGTGCTCCAGACGAGCGGCACGACACCGAAGCTCTGCTGCTCGCCGCCGGCGAGCGGCGCCCAGTCGGTGCCGAAGAAGAAGTCCTTGAAGGCGACGTCCTCGAAGAACGTCGACGACTCCGTGATGAGCGTGACGACGATGCCCGTCGTCGTGAGAACCGAGAGGACGGCGGCGGCGGCGAGCAGGCCCTTGATGGCC
>JBOGYT010000286.1:0-4900 GCA_050696955.1 Solirubrobacteraceae bacterium
GGGATCTTCTCCGCCAGCAGCCGGTTGGAGGCGATCGTGTTGGGGACGTTCGTGGACTTGATCGACACCTTGAAGTTCTCGAACTCGAGCCGCTCCATCATCTCGACGAACTCGACCGCGGCCTGGACGAGCGCCTCCACCGAGTTCTGGCGCTCGAGCTCGTGAAGGTGCTTCGGCAGCGAGCCGGAGTTGACGCCGATCCGCATCGGCACGTCGGTCTTGGTCGCCTTCTCGGCCACCTCGGCGACCTTCTCGGGGCCGCCGATGTTGCCGGGGTTGAGGCGCACGCAGTGAGCGCCCGCGTCGATGGCCTTCAGCGCGAGCGTGTGGTTGAAGTGGATGTCGGCGATCACGGGGATCGGCGACTGCACGACGATCGTCTTGAGCGCCTCGATGTCCTGATCGCGCGGGACCGCGACGCGCACGATGTCGGCGCCCGCCTCGGCGACCTTGTGGATCTGCTCCATCGTCGCCTGCAGGTTCGCCGTCTCGGTCTTCGTCATCGTCTGGACGGCGACGGGCGCGCCGCCGCCGATCGGGACGGCGCCCACCATGATCTGTCGCTCAGAGGCCATGCGCTGATTCTACGGACGCCCTCCCACTGTCCGATCAGTCGGGTTATCGTCGTTCACATGAGCGCCTACACGATCACCGCAGCAAAGGACGTCCCGGACGTCCTCGGCGACTACCCGGGTGAGATGCACATGCTCACCGAGGCCATCAGCGCCGAGCAGGTCGCCTTCACCTACCGGCGAATGCCCGGCGAGACCGGCGGCAAGGGTGGCTACGGCCACGCGCACAAGACGCAGGAAGAGGTCTACTTCGTCATCTCGGGCACGCTGCAGTTCAAGCTCGGCGACGAGATCGTCGACATCGGGCCGCACACCTGCGTCCGGGTCGCGCCGGAGACGGTGCGATCGGTGTGGAACGAGGGGCCCGACGACGTCGAGCTCATCATCTGCTCAGTGCGGCTCGCCGACCAGAGCGACGAGCACGAGATACACGAGGGCTTCTGGCCGGAATAGGCGTAAGCGGCTCGGGCAACGACCACGCCCGCAGCACCCGCCACGACAGCGTTGCCCGCAACTGCGAGCACGCCCACCGCTGACGGCCGGGCGCTAGCGGACGCCGAACCCCTCGCCGCTGCTCAATCGGCTGATGTCGTTCGACAGGCCGATGTAGAACAGCATGAGCACGAGCACGAACCCGACGACGCCCGCCTTCTCCATCGTCTGAAACGAGATCGCCCGTCCGCGCAGCTTCTCGGCCAGCGCCCAGAAGATGTGCCCGCCGTCGAGCGGCAGGAACGGGAACAGGTTGATGATCGCCAGGGACAGCGAGATGAGCGCGAGGAGCGTCACCGCGCGCACCGTGTCGAACTCGAAGGACTGCCGCGTGGCCTCGTAGCCGCCGACGACCCCGGAGACCTCGTCGCGTGCCTCCTTGTCGTAGACGAGCTTCACGATGTTCTCGACCGTTGCGGTCGTGACGTTCCACATCCCGGTGACGCTCAGCTCGGCGGCCTCGGGCACGTTGGCCTGCAGCGGCCGCGCGCCAAACTGGACGCCGATCAGCGGGCGGTCGTCGCGCCCGCTGTAGCGCGGCACGAGCTCGACCGTCCGCCGCTCGCCGGCGCGCAGCACCTCGAGGCGCACCGGCGTCGCCGTCTTGCAGCCGTCGCGGACCTTCCCGGCGCACGTGTGCGTGCCGATCGCCTCGCGCAGCTTCTTGACGCGGTCCTCGCCCTGCTGGGCCGTCAGGCCGGCCGCAAAGCCGGCACGGCCATCCGCGGAGAGGATGCGATCGCCCGGCTGCAGCACGGCGCTGGCGGCCGACTTCGGGACGACCTTTTCCACGACGGGCTGGGCGAGCTGCTGCGGGCGCACCGCGAACAGCACGAACAGGATGAGGAACGCGAGCACGATGTTGACCGCCGGCCCCGCGGCGATCACGACGATCCGCTTCCAGACCTTCTGGCGGTAGTAGGCGCGGTGCTCCTCCCCCGGCGGCAGCTCCTCCGTCGGGTTCATGCCGCTGATCTTCACGTAGCCGCCGAGCGGGATCGCACCGATCCCGTACTCGGTCTCGCTGCCCTTCTTGCGCCACTTCCACATGAGCGGCGGGAAGAACAGCACGAAGCGCTCGACGCGCATGCCGACCGCCTTGGCGGCGGCGAAGTGGCCGGCCTCGTGCAGGATGATGAGCAGGGCGAAGCCCGCGAACGCGAGGAGGTAACTCACTTCGTCAGTGTGCCAAACGTTCGGAGGCAACCTGGACGCACTCGGCGGCGCAGGCGCGCGCCTCGCGGTCGGCCTCGTACAGCGATTCGAACGCCCTGACCCGGGCCGCCGGTAGCCGCTCGAGCGTGCGCTCGATGACCTCGGCGATGCCGAGAAAGCCCAGCTCGCCGCCCACAAACGCGTGGACGGCAACCTCGTTGGCGGCGTTGAGCACACACGGCGCGGTCCCGCCGGCGGCGGCCGCCTCGCGCGCCAGGCGCAGGCACGGGAAGGCGTCGGTGTCGACAGGCTCGAACGTCAGCGCGCCGACTTCGGCGAGATCGAGCGCGCGGACCGGCACGTCGACCCGGTCGGGATGATGCAGGGCGTAGGCGATGGGGACGCGCATGTCGGGATGCCCGAGGTGCGCGAGCGCCGCGCCGTCGCACAGCGTGATGAGGCTGTGGACGATCGACTGCGGATGGACCACCACGTCGATGCGCTCGTACGGCACGCCGAACAGGTGGTGGGCCTCGATGACCTCGAGGCCCTTGTTCATGAGCGTCGCCGAGTCGATCGTGATCTTGCCGCCCATGTCCCACGTCGGGTGATTGAGCGCGTCCTCCACCGTCACGTCCCGCAGTTCGGAGCGCGAGCGACCGCGGAAGGGGCCACCCGACGCGGTCAGGACGAGCTTCTCGACCGTCCCCGCCGGCTCGCCCGCGAGCAGCTGGTGCAGCGCCGAGTGCTCGGAGTCGACGGGCATGATCTGCGCGCCGGTCGCCTCGGCGAGCGCCATCACGAGCTCCCCGCCGACGACGAGCGACTCCTTGTTGGCCAGCGCGAGGTCGATGCCCTCGCCGAGCGCCGCGACCGTCGGCCCCAGCCCGGCGGACCCGACCAGCGCGTTGAGCACGAGGTCGGCACCGGACTCCACGACGAGCTGCACGAGCCCCGCGGCGCCGACGAGCACTTCTCCGTCGGTCCACGCCTCGGCCGCCCGCGCCCCTTCATCGGTATCGGCGAGCGCGATCCGCTGCACGCCGAACTGGCGCGCCTGGTCGATCAGCGCATCGACCGATCGCGCGGCACTCAGGCCGACGAGCTCGAGCTCAGGGTCGCGCGCGACGAGGTCGAGCGCCTGCGTTCCGATCGACCCCGTCGAGCCGAGGACGAGTAGGCGTTTGCGGGCCACGCGCCGGATTCTCGCAGGAGGGCGGCCGGCGCCGGGGCAGGCCACGAGCGTCGCGTCACAGATCCTCGGCTCTTTTGTCGCGTTCGCGTGGTGATCGGTAACGCGAGGCTCGGCATCCTCGGCGGTCGTGGAGGGGTGTGGTGGAAAACGGGAACATGCGGCCGGTTTTCAGCCACACCCCCGGCTGGAGCGCGAGATCGCGCGGCGGGCGGGCGCTCAGCACGGCGTGATCGCGCTGCGCCAGCTGCGCGAGCTGGGGCTGGGGGCCGACGCGGCGCGCAAGCGCGTGGCCAGCGGCCGCTGGCGCCAGGTGCACGCCGGTGTGTACGCGCTGTCGCCGGCCAAGCTCAGTCGCGAGGGGCGCTTCACGGCCGCCGTGCTGGCCTGCGGCCCGGGCGCGGTGCTCTCTCATCGCTCGGCGGCAGCGCTGTGGGGCCTGCGGCCCGACAACCGGGCGGTCATCGACGTGACGTCGAGGCGCCGCCGTGGACGTCAGCGAACCGGCATCACCGCGCACCAGGGCCGGCTGCTGGCGCGCGACATCGACGCTATCGACGGCATCCGCTGCACCAGCCTCGCGCGCACGCTGCTGGATCTTGCCGAGGTCCTCGAGCGTCGCGGCCTGGAGCGCGCGATCGACCGCGCCGAGCAGCTGCGCCTGCTCGACATGCACGCCATCAACGACGTCCTCGACCGGGCCAACGGCCGCCGCGGCGCACCACTCCTGCGCGCGGTCCTCGCCCGGCACTACGCCGCCAGCACCCTCACACAGAGCGAGCTCGAAGAGCGATTTCTGCTCATCTGCCTCACTGCTGCTGTTCGCGCACCCGAGGTCAACGCCTGGATCGCCCTGCCCGGCAACACGGGCTACCGAGCCGACTTCCTCTGGCGCAGCCTGCGCCTCATCGTCGAGGTCGACGGCCACGAAACGCACGGCACGCGGCTCGCATTCGAAGAGGACCGCCGCCGCGACCAGCGCCTCACGCTCGCCGGCTACCGCGTTGTCCGCTTCACCTGGCGCCAGGTCACCGAGGAACCCGAACGCGTCGCACACACGCTCCGCCGGCTGCTCAGCGCCGCAGCACGAGCGTCCGGGTGACGCGGCTCTTGTCGCCGCTGCCGCGGGCGACGGCGCTCATGCGCAGGCGCAGCCGGCGCGCGCCCGCGAGCCTGCGGCGCGCCGGCGCGGTGAACCGGACCGTGAACGTCTTGCGACCCGAGAACGCCTTCTTGTGCGCGCCGCGCGCCAGGACGACGCGGCCGCTGCGCCGCTTCGTGAGTCCGTAGCGGCGCGCGACCGACGCGGGAATCGACAGCGTCAGCGACACCGTGCACGACGGCGAGCAGCGCGCGCGGGCGCGCAGCCCACGCTTGAGCGCGCGCGGCAGCACCCGGCGGTCGATCGCCAGCGAGAAGCTCAGGGCGCAGAGCTGCAGCGACGTGCGCTCGCCGCGGCCGATGACGAGGCGGGCGCGCGCGATCACGG
>JBOGYT010000287.1:0-10209 GCA_050696955.1 Solirubrobacteraceae bacterium
GTCCGGCGGCGGCGGCGCAGCGCTGGCCGGGCGCACGGTCGACATCGACGCGTCGCGTTCGAAGGTCAAGCGCGGTGGCAAGGTGCGCCTGAGCGGAGCCGTTGAGGCGTTCACGAACGTGGCGAAATGCGAGCCCGGCCAGTCGGTCCAGATCCAGCGGCGAGGTCTGAAGGGCGGCCGCTTCAAGACGTTCCAGACCGTCAGGACCGACAGCAAGGGCAACTACCGATCCACGTCGTTCAAGGTGACGAGCTCGAAGCTGTACCGGGCACGGGTGTTGCAGACCAACGCGTGCTCGGGTGCCCAGTCGGCACGTGAGAAGGTGACCGTCAAGCGACGACGGAAGTAGAAGCTTGGCAAGAGGTCGCTATGACGCATCCGCGGCGCTGGGTGGGGCCGCCGGTCACGACGGTTGGGTCCGCCCGACGAGCTGCTTCGGGCCGCTCTCGCGGCCGGTAGTGTGCTCGTGGTGAGTGTGATGGGCAATCGTGGCCGGCGGGGTGGGCGGCGCGCGGCGTTGTCTTCGCGCCGGTTCAGCACGCCTGGTTTCTGGGCCTCGCTCGCGATCGTGATCTTGGTTGTGGCGTATGCGCAGGTGCTTGTGGCGAGCCAGCCGCAGCCAACCGGGCGCAAGGTGGGGTTCTCGAATCTCGCGAGCCTGGCGGAGATCGGCGCGGTCAAGCGGGCGCGGATCCTCGATCAGGATTCGTATGTCGAGGGGACCTATCAGCGGCGTGGCGGCCCGAGGGTGGCGTTCAACACGCCGTATCTGAAGTCGGAGACGACGCGTAACGAGCTCGTGCACATCCTGACGGAAAACCAGGTTCCGTTCGAGATCGATCAGCAGCCGGCGAAGGCGTTCTTGCCGTATCTGTCGGTGATGTTGCCGACCTTCATCTTGATCGTCGTGTTCGTGTACTTCATCGCGTCATATCGACTGGGGTCGGGTGTCTTTGCGACGCGTAGCGGTGCCCGCCGGGCCGGTGATGCGGAGTCGCGGCAGACGTTCGCGGATGTGGCGGGTCAGCGCCAGGCGGTGATGGAGTTGCGCGAGCTCGCACAGTTCCTGGCTGATCCGTCGCAGTTCGAGAAGCTCGGCGCGCGGATCCCGAAGGGTGTGCTGCTGTACGGGCCGCCGGGGTGCGGGAAGACGTTGCTGGCGCGGGCGGTCGCGGGCGAGTCGGGCGCGGCGTTCTTTTCGATCTCGGGCGCGGATTTCGTCGAGATGTACGTCGGTGTCGGGGCGGCTCGTGTACGCGAGTTGTTTCGCGATGCCCGTGAGCATTCGCCGGCGATCGTGTTCATCGACGAGATCGATGCGGTCGCCCGCAAGCGCCGGTCGGGGGCGGGGTCGAGCCAGGGATCCGGCGAGGAGCAGGGCCAGGCGCTCAATCAGCTGCTGACGGAGATGGACGGCTTCTCGCCCGCCGACCGCACGATTGTGATCGCGGCGACCAATCGCCCCGACGATCTTGACCAGGCGCTGCTGCGCCCGGGGCGGTTTGATCGCGCGATCTCTGTCGACCGGCCGAACGAGGCCGATCGTGGCGAGATCCTCGCATTGCATGCGCGCGACAAGCCGCTTGCGCCTGACATCGACATGGCGGACATCGCGCGTCGCGCGGTCGGGCTCACGGGCGCCGATCTCGAGAGCGTCATGAACGAGGCTGCGCTGCTGGCCGCTCGCGCGCGTCGCGACGACATCTCGCAGCTCGAGCTCGGTGAGGCGTTGATGCGGATCCTCGAGGCCCCCGAGCGCCAGCGCCGGCTGACGATGCGTGATCGCTCGATCGGACAGCAGTATCTCGACGCCGAGCGCGTCACGTTCGCCGACGTCGCGGGGGTGGGGGAGGCGCTGACGGAGCTCACGGAGATCCGTGATTTCCTCGTCGATCCGACTCGCTTCTCAGATATCGGGGCTCGGTTTCCGCGTGGCTTCTTGCTCGTGGGCCCGCCGGGCACCGGCAAGACGCTGCTCGCTCGCGCGGTCGCGGGGGAGTCAAACGCGGCGTTCTTGTCGGTGGCCGCGACCGAGTTCACAGAGGTGTTCGTGGGCGAAGGGTCGGGGCGGGTGCGTGATCTGTTCGCGCGGGCGCGGGCGCTGGCACCGGCGATCGTGTTCATCGACGAGATCGATGCGATCGGGACGCCGCGCGAGGGGACTTCGGGGGACGGCAATCGCGAGCGCGAGCAGACGCTCAACCAGATCCTCATCGAGCTTGACGGCTTTCGCCAGCGTGACGGCGTGATCGTGATGGCGGCGACAAACCGGCCAGAGATCCTCGACGCCGCGCTCGTGCGCGCCGGGCGCTTCGATCGTGAGATCACCGTCGGGTTGCCCGATCGCGCCGGCCGTGCGGCGATCCTGCGGCTGCACGTGGGCACCAAGCAGCTCGCGCCGGATGTCGACCTCGAGGCGATCGCCGGTATCACGCGCGGCCTGTCCGGCGCCGATCTCGCGAACGTGATGAACGAAGCGGCGCTGCTGAGCGCCAGGCGCGGTCGCGGCGAGATCTCGATGGCGACGCTCGAGGAGGCGGTCGAGCGCTCGACGCTCGGCATCTCGCGCGCCCACGTGCTGACCGACGAGGAACGGCGTGTCGTCGCCGTCCACGAGGCCGGCCACGCCGTCGTCGCGCGCTCCGTGCCCGACGGCAGGCTGCCGCACATGATCAGCATCATCCCGGCCGGTAGCTCGCTTGGCCGCGCGTGGCTCACCGACTCGCACGACCGGCTCCTGGAATCACGCTCAGCCCTGATCGATCACATGGCGATCCTGCTTGGCGGACGCTGCGCGGAAGAGCACGTCTTCGGCGAGGCCGGATCCAACGCGGCCGACGACCTCGCCGAGGTCGGCCGGATCGCTCACAAGATGGTGCGTGAGCTCGGCATGAGCGACGCGATCGGCGCGATCGGCTATCCCGACAATACCGTCGGGCGTGCGGCCGCCTACTCCGATGACACCGCGCGGCTCATCGACCGCGAGGTCCGCACGCTGATCGCCGAGGCCGCCGCCTGCGCCGACGCCATATTGCGCGGCTCGCGCGACTCGCTCCAACACCTCACGGACGCCCTGCTCAAGAGCGAGACACTCACCGCCGCCCAGATCGAAGCACTCGCCGACCAGCCACCACCAATCCCGGCCCCCACGGCCTAGTACACGCGTCCGAAAGTTCGTCGGGTTTTCCCGGCGCCGGGTCGCGCCTGACGGTCGCCGGCGCCCGCCCACGTGCCACCAGCACGCAGGCGGGTCACCGTCGACCCGTCAGATCACGACCAGCCATCCGGGAATTCCACGAAGAACTTCCGGCCACGTGTACTAGTCCCGCGCCCGGGCGAAGTCCACGAACCAGTCGAGTGCCGCGGGGTTGGCCAGCGAATCGCGGCTCGCCGCCTGCTCGGGCGGCGTCCCTGAGAGGATCCGCTTCACGGGCACCTCGAGCACCTTGCCCGACAGCGTGCGCGGAACCTCGGCGACGGCGAACACGTCGTCGGGGACGTGGCGCGGCGAGCAGTCCTCGCGGATCCGGCGCGCGATCATCGCGCGCAACGCGTCGGAAATCGTGTTTCGCCGTGCGGTCGCCGGAACCGGCGACCTTCCGGCGACGTCACTTTCGCGCAAGACGACGAACAGCGCCATCCAGTTCTCGGCACCCTCGCGCGGGACGTCGACCACGAGCGCGTCGACGATCTCGTCGATCGCGAGCACCGCGCTGTAGATCTCCGCCGTCCCCATACGCACGCCGCCGCGGTTGATCGTCGAGTCCGATCGCCCGTAGATGACCGCCGTGCCGCGCGACGTGATCTCGATCCAGTCGCCGTGGCGCCAGACGCCCGGATACATCTCGAAGTAGGCCTCGCGCAGGCGCTCCCCGTCGGGGTCGTTCCAGAACCAGATCGGCATCGACGGCATCGGCTGCGCGATGACGAGCTCGCCGACCTCGTCGATGATCGCGTTGCCGTCGGCGTCGAACGCCCGCACGTCGCAGCCCAGCGAGCGGCCCTGGAGCTCGCCCGGGTAGACCGGCTCGAGCGGGACGCCGCCGACGAAGGCGGTGCACACGTCGGTCCCGCCGCTCGTCGAGAACAGCCACGTGCCGGGGCCGAGCTCGTCGTAGACCCAGCGAAAGCCCTCGGGCGACAGCGGCGAGCCGGTCGAGCCGACGCTGCGAAGCGCACTCAGGTCGCGGCCGCTTGCGGGCGTCACCCCGGCCTTCATGCAGTTCGAGAGGTACGCCGCGCCGGTGCCGAAGCACGTCACGCCGGCGTCGGCGGCGAGCTCCCACAGGCGGTCGAGCGACGGGCTGCCCGGGCTGCCGTCGTAGAGGACGATCGACGCCGGCGTCAGCAGCACGCCGGCGAGGAAGTTCCACATCATCCAGCCGGTCGTCGTGAGCCAGAAGACGCGGTCGTCCGGCTGCGCGTCGAGGTGCAGGTTCAGCTTCTTGAGCTGCTCGAGCAGGATCCCGCCGTGGCCGTGGACGATCGCCTTCGGCAGCCCCGTCGTGCCGCTCGAGTACAGGACCCACAGCGGATGGTCGAACGGCACGGCCTCGAACGCGAGCTCGTGCTCCCCGGGCGCGGTCAGGAGGCCGTCCTGGAAGCCGGACCCGTCGAGGTAGCCGAAGCGCACGAGCGTCCCACCGACCTGCGTGTGGATCTCCTCGACGGTCGCGCCGCGGTCGAAGTCCGTGGCGCCGTAGCGGTAGCCGTCGACGGCGAGCAGCACCGCCGGCTCGATCTGCGCGAAGCGGTCCACGACCGAGCGCGCGCCGAAGTCCGGCGAGCAGCTCGACCACACGGCGCCGAGCCCGGAGACGGCCAGGAACGCCGCGATCGTCTCGGGGATGTTCGGCAGGTAGGCGGCGACGCGGTCGCCGCGCCCGACGCCGAGCGCGCGCAGGCCGCCCTGGATCCGGCCCGTCAGCTCACGCAGCTCGCCCCACGTCATCGCCTGCAGCGGGCGCAGCTCGGAGGCATGACGGATCGCGACCGCGGCGTCGTCGCGATCGCGGAAGACGTGCTCGGGATAGGACAGCTCCGCGCCGGGGAACCACTCCGCGCCGGGCATGTCCCGGCGGCCGAGGACCGCGCGCGGCGCCGCGGCGAAGCGGACGTCGAAGTACGCGGCGATCGACGACCAGAAGCCGTCGAGGTCGTCCACCGACCAGCGCCACAGCTCGTCGTACGTCTGCGCGCGGACGCCGCGCTCGTGCTCGACCCAGCGCATGTACGCGCGCATCCGCGTGCGCTGCGCGAACGCCTCGTCGGGCTTCCACAGCGGCTGGGGGTGGCGGCTCACGCCGCAACCCTATGGCTCCCACCCGGCCGGTTCAGCCGGTTGGCAGCCTGGCCGGGCCCCGTACCCACGGGACCCGCAGCGGACGCTGCTTCTTGCTGTCCCTCCCGCCCGGCCGACGGTTCAGCCGGTGGGCAGCTTGGCCTCGATCTGGACCTCGACCGTGTCGGCAACCTTCAGCGCGCCCATGAGCGCCTTGAACTGCTTGATGCCGTAGTCGCTCTGGCTGAGCGTGACGGAACCGCTGACGGTGCCGTCGTCGCCGACGTTCAGCGGAATGCTGATCGGTTTGCTCTGACCGGCGACGCTGAGGTCGCCCTTGACGTTGCCGCTGTCAAGGTCGGCTTCGCTGGACTCGAAGGAGATCTTCGAGGAGCCGAGGATCTTGTCGCTCATGCTCTTCTTGATGTCCTGCTTGTCGCCGTCGTCGAGCGCCTTCGCGCCGCCCTTGCCCTCGCGGACCTCGATCCCGCTTGGATCGACATTGAGCTGCACGGACGGGCTGTCGCCGACATCGACGGTGCCGTCCCAGCTCGTCGCTTCGAGCGTCAGGTCATGGCCCGCCTTGGCGGCCGCTCCCTCGCGCCCGGTCTTGATTGTCAGGGTCCCGTTGTCGGGTCCAATCTTGTGAGTACCTTCCTGAATTCCCATGTTCTTGGGCTACCCGCGACGCCTCAAATCAACCGGACGAGGCGTACGCTGCGCGAGGCGATGACCTGGTTCCAGCGCGAGATTACCCTCACAGCGCGCCCGCGCGGGGTGCATCTCGTGACGGGTGAAGTCGTCGACGCGCTACCCGAGCTGCGCGATCTGAAGGTCGGCCTCGCGCACCTCTTCATCCGCCACACGTCGGCGTCGCTGACGCTCAACGAGAACGCGTCGCCCGACGTCCGTCGCGACTTCGAGGCGTGGTTCGACGCGGCCGTGCCCGAGGACTTCGCCTGGACGCACACGCTCGAAGGCGCCGACGACATGCCGGCCCACATCAAGGCGTCGCTCATGGGCCCCGCGCTGACCGTGCCGATCGCCCGCGGCCGCCTCGCGCTCGGGACGTGGCAGGGCGTCTATCTGTGCGAGCACCGCGACCGCGGCGGGCCGCGGTCGCTGCTCGTGACGCTGCACGGGGAGTGAGATCTCGCGCGACGTCACCCCATCCGCCCGCCGCGCCCGTAGCGCTCGGCGCGAAACTCGCGGATGTCTGCCGGCACGTCGCGCGCCGGGCCCGCGGTGGGGGAGACGAGCAGCTCGGGCTCGATGGTCGTGCGCACCGCGGCGCCGTTCTCGCGCCGCACGCGGTACGCCCGCGCCTCGGGTCGCGAGGAGACGATCCGCACGAGCGTCGTGTCCTCGTACAGCAGGCCGACGCCGTCGTCGGCGCCGTAGCCGTCGGGCAGCACGCCGCGGGCGATCGCGTCGTGGAAGACCGGCGCGCGGGCCGGGTCGCCGTCGTAGTGCACGCTCAGGCTGCCGCTGAGGAAGCCGAGGCCGGCGACCGGCGCCGGCCGCCCGGTCGAGCGCGTCACGCCGTGCTCGAACCAGCACATCGCGCCGGCGCTCAGGCCGGCGAGCACGACGCCCGCCTCCCAGGCCTCGCGCAGGATCGTGTGCAGCCCGTGCTCGCGCCAGATCGCGAGCAGGTTGCGCATCGAGCCGCCGCCGACGTAGATGATGTCCTGCTCGAGGATGTGCGCCCGCAGCTCGACCGGCTCGTGTTCGAGGCGAAACAGCGACAGGTGCGCGGGCCGGCAGGCGCGGTGGCCGAACGTCGACTGGAAGCCGGCGATCTGCACGTTCGGGTCGCCGCTGGCGGTCGGCATGAACAGGATGCGCGGCTCGCGGCGGCCCGCGAGCGTGAGGATGAAGTCGTCGAGCGCCGGGTTCGACGGCTCGGCTGTGAAGCCCCCGCCGCCCATGGCGAAGATCGTGCGGCTCATTGCGGGGGTCGCCTCAGGCCGCCGTCAACGTTCGCGATTCGCCCAGCCAGCGCACCTGCAGCGAGACCTCGGAGACCTCGGCGCCGACCTCCTGCACCCAGAACGCGCTCGCGTCCGGCCGCGACGCCACGACGCTGCGCAGCGACTCGCCGCAGAAGTGCAGCGCCGCTCCATCGCCGGCCGCGTAGCCGGGGGCCATTCCCTCGGCGAGGAAGCGGTGGTAGCCCTCGCGCCGGGTCGGCTCGCCGTCGTAGTGCACGCAGTTGGAGTACGGCAGCAGGCCCAGGCCGGCGACGCGCTGCGGCGGGCCGTGGAAGGCGGTCACCGACTCGCTGAACCAGCACAGCGATCCGGCGCTCAGCCCGCACAGGACCGTGCCGCGCAGCCAGCACTCGCGCAGCACCTCGTCGAGACCGTGGGCGGCCCAGACGCCCATGAGCGAGATGACGCTGCCGCCGCCGACGTAGATGAGGTCCTGCGCGAGCAGGTGCGAGGCGATGTCGGCGCCGAGCCCGGCGCCGCGGTCGCGACGGAACAGCGAGATGTGCGTCGGCTCGCAGCGCGCCGGCGAGAACGCGCGGTAGAAGCGCACGACGTAGTGGTCGGCGTCGCCGGAGGCCGACGGCAGGAAGCAGACCTTCGGGCAGTCGGCGCCGGTGAGCCCGAGCACGAAGTCGTCGAGCAATGCGTTCCCGGCCTCCATCGAGAACCCCCCACCCCCGAACGCGACGATCTGAGGGGGACGCCGAGCCATCGGCTGAGCATGCCGTCGCGACGCAAACTTGTCGAGCACATTGCGAGATTTGCGCGCTCGGGCCAGGGCATTTGGACCGATGGTCCAGACCGCGCCGGGTCAGGCGGCGAACAGCGTGAGGTCCGGCTCGCGCTCGCCGCGCAGCACCTCGAGATCGACCACGACGCAGTCAAGCCCGCGCGCCTCCGCGAGCACGCGCGCCTGCGGCTTGATCGACTGCGCGGCGAGGACCCCGCGACAGCTCGCCATCCCCGGATCGCGGCGGATGCGCTCGAGGTAGCGCGCGAGCTGCTCGACGGCATCGATCGTCGCCACGCGCTTGATCTCGACCGCGATCCACTCGTCGTCGCCGTCGCGGCACATGAGATCGACCGGCCCGATGTCGGTCGGCCACTCGCGCCGCACGAGCCGGAACCCCTCCCCGCAGTAGGCGGGCGCCGCCGCGAGCGCCTCCTGCAGATCGCGCTCGACGCCGTCCTTCTCGAGCGCGGCCGCCTCGCCCATGTCGTGGCTCGTGTCGCTGACGATCTCGGCGATCGCGATCTCGAGCCGGTCCTCGGTCGCGCCGGCGCGCTTGCGCACGACGATCCGGTCCGGCTCCTCCTCGATGATCGTCGGCGCGGTCATCCAGTTGCTCGGCTTGTAGCCGCCCGTGTCGGCGTGGACCATGACCGAGCCGTCGGCCTTCAGCATGAGCAGCCGCAGCGCCTCGGGCAGCACGGCGGTGAGACGGCCGGTGTAGCGAACCTCGCAGCGGGCGACGATAAGGCGCATCGTTCGGGACCGTACCGCCGCGATCGGACCGCTCTCTCGCGTACCGTTCGTCGTGCGCGGGTACGGCACAGGCCATGACGACGACGACCGATTACCTCGAGACCTACCTGCAGGATCACCGCGCCGGGGCGGAGTTCGGCAGCGATCTCGCCCGCCGGCTCGCCGAGGAGAACCCCGGCACGCCCTACGAGGACTTCCTCGTCCGTATCGCGGCGGAGATCGAGCAGGACGTCCAGATCCTCGAGGACATCATGGAGCGCTGTGGCATTCGCAAGGCGATCCTCAAGACGGCCGGCGCGGAGATCGGCGAGAAGCTCAGCCGGCTGAAGCCCAACAACGAGCTCACCGGGTACTCGCCGCTCAGCCGCGTGCTCGAGTTCGAGACGTTGCGCGCCGGCGTGCAGGGCAAGCTCGCCCTCTGGGACTCGCTGGAGCAGCTCGCTGCGCACGACGATCGTCTCGAGGAGCGGGAGATCGCAACCTGCATGCAGCGCGCGGAGAGGCAGCTCGAGGGGCTGCGCGAGCATCACCGGATGGCCGCGCGCGAAGCGTTCGTCGGCTGAACCGCTCGTAGGTCAGCCCGCGCCGCGGGCGTCCAGCGTGCGGGCGAGTTGCAGCGTGCTGCGCTGGTCGAAGTCGCCGACGAAGTCCGACGACCCCAGCCAGACGGCGACGTTCCCGCGCCGCCAGACGTAGATGAGGAACGTGGCCGGGCCCAGCACCTCGCCGAGGTCGACGGACAGCGCGATGCCTTGCGCCTCGTCCCCCAGCCCGGTAGCCGCTATCGAGCGCGGCTCGAACGCGCTGCTCGCCGCGTCGCTGCTCTTGAACGAGTCGAGCAACGTCTCCCGCAGGAGCGCCACCGCGTCGCCGGCGGCCTCGGCGTCGCGCAGCGACATCGCCTGGTTCGCGGGGCGGTTGTTCCTCTTGACCCCGGTGTCGACCTCCTTGCGATACGACGCGGCGGAGCAGCCTCCGAAGCCGAGCGCGGCGAAGCGCTGCTTCAGCGCGCGCTCGGCGCTCGGGTTCGTCTCGACCGTCAAGCACGTGTCGGGCGACGTCGAGTTCCGGTTCTCCTCCCGTTCGTAGCCGTCGGGCAGATCGGCGGGCGTGATGACGAAGCGCTTGAGGCCGGCGAGGTCCCCGCCGCCGTCGTCGTCCCCGTCGCCGCCGCCATCCCCGCCGCAGCCGGCGGCCGCTAGCGCGACCGCGAGCCCAAGCCCGAGCGCGACTCGGCGCAGCATCGCCACGCCGCCGTCAGGCCGCCGGCAGCACGCGCGGCTGCGCGGATCGCAGGCGAACGAGCAGCTCGGCGACCTCGTCGTCGGCGCGCAGGCGCAGCGCCCGGTCACAGGCGTCGATCGCGTCGCTGACGCGGTCGGTCCGGGCGAGCGCGTGGGCGAGCCGCGCCCACGCCGCCGAGCTCTCGTCGTCGAGCAGCGTCGCCT
>JBOGYT010000288.1:0-5257 GCA_050696955.1 Solirubrobacteraceae bacterium
CGGCGACGCTGCGCGCCAAGGCCGCGCTCGTCATGGAGACGTCGACCGGCGACGTCTTGCTCGCACGCAACTCGCGCAGCCGGCGAGCGATGGCCTCGACGACGAAGCTCATGACGGCGCTCGTCGCGATCGAACGCACCGATCTCGACGACGTCTTCAGCGCGACGGACTACCGGGCCGCTCCGGCCGAGTCGCAGATCGGCCTGCGCGCGGGGGAGCGGCTGAGCGTCCGCGACCTGCTGCGCGCCCTGCTCCTGCCGAGCGCCAACGACGCCGCGGCGGCGCTCGCGGTCGGCACGCTCGGCACGCAGGAGGCGTTCGTCGACGAGATGAACCGCCGCGCCGTCGCCCTCGGGCTGCGCGACACGAGCTTCGCCAACCCGATCGGGCTCGACGACCCGGGCAACTTCTCGAGCGCCCGCGACCTGGCGAGGCTCGCCGTGCGCCTGCGGCGCAACGAGTTCTTTCGCCGCACGGTCGACCTCCCGCGAGCCCTCCTGCGCAGCGGGTCGCGCAAGCGGACGGTCATCAACCGCAACACGCTCGTGCGGCGCTTCGGGTTCGTCAACGGCGTCAAGACCGGACGCACGAGTCAGGCCGGCTACGTCCTCGTGGGCTCCGCGAGCCGCCGCGGCGTGACCGTCGTCAGCGTCGTCATGGGCGAGCCGAGCGAGCGCGCCCGCAACCTGGACTCGCTCGCGCTGCTGCGCTACGGACTGCGCAGCTACGAGGCGAAGTCGCTGCTGCCGGAGGGGCGCATCCTCGGGAAGATCCCGCTGCGCTTCCGCGGCGGCGAGCACGTGGACGTCGTGGCGGGCGGGAGCGTCAACCGCGTCATCCGCATCGGCGACGCCACGAACGTCAAGGTTCAGGGCTTGCCGGACGAGGTCGACGGGCCGCTGCCGCGCGGCTCCAAGGTCGGCACCGCGATCGTCAGCCACAAGGGCACGGTCTTGAGGCGCGTGCCGGTCGTGACGGCGCGACCGGTCTCCGAAGCCGCGTTCAGCGACCGTCTGAGCGACTTCGTCAGCCGCTCGCAGACCCTCGTCGCGATCGCGCTACTGGTGGCCTGTAGCCTCCCCTTACTGGTCCTGCGCAATCGGGTGGTCCGCCGCCGCCGGGAGTTCGACGCGGAGGACCGCCGAGCGCGCCGCCGGGAGGAGACACCGGTCCAATGATCATCACCGTCACCCTCAACGCGGCGATCGACAAGTCGCTGTCAGTGCCCAACTTCCGGCTCGGCCGCCGCCACCGGACCGTCGAGCAGACGACGCTTCCGGGCGGCAAGGGCGTCAACGTCGCCCGCACGCTCAAGACGCTCGGCCAGCCGGTCATCGCCACCGGGTTCGCGGGCGGGGCGACCGGCACGCGGATCGTCGAGGCGTTGACCGAGGAGGCGATCCTCAACGACTTCGTCCGCATCCGCGAGGAGTCGCGCACGAACACCGCCGTGCTCGATCCGACGAACGGCCAGCAGACGGAGATCAACGAGCGCGGCCCCGCCGTCAGCGCGCGCGAGCTCGAGCTGTTCCGCGACAAGCTCGTCTACCTCGCGCGCGGCGCGGCGATCGTCATCTTCGCCGGGTCGCTTCCGCGCGGGCTCGAGATGGACGTCTACGCCGAACTCGTCAAGGAGCTGCGCAAGCTCGGGCTCGTCGTCGTCGTCGACACCGACGGCGATCCGCTGCGCCACGCGGTGCGGGCCGAGCCGCACGTCGTATCGCCGAACATCCTCGAGGCCGAGGAGCTCGTCGGCCACGAGTTCAACGACGACGAGGACCGCGTCATCGCGGTGCGCGAGATGGTCAACCTCGGGGCCAACGAGGCGATCATGACCGTGCCCGACGGGTGCTTCGCGTCGATCATCGTCGACGGCGAGACGTGCCTGTACCGCGTGCGCATCGAGCCGCGCGAGGCGGTGGCGACCGTCGGCGCCGGCGACGCGTTCCTCGCCGGCTACATCGCCGCGCGCTACGCCGACAAGCCGCCGCCGGAGTGCCTGCGCCACGGCGTCGCGTGCGGGGCGGAGTCCACGCAGCGCCTTGGAGCCGGGCTCGTGGATCCGCAGAGGGTCGAGCGGTTGCTGCCCGAGGTCGAGGTGGAGCGGCTGCCCACGCCGGCGGAGGTGGGCTGAGGTCCCCCGCAGCAGGTCGGCAGATCGCGGCTTCCAACGCGCGATTGAGTCGACGCCCGGTGTGTCAGCCCCGGCGCCGACTGCGGCGCGTGCCTTTGCGACCGCGTGGTTGCACCTGCATCGCGACCGCCTCCTCGCAGACGTAGACGAGATCAGCCGCCGCGCCGAGCACGTCGAGCAGCGGCTGAGCCGTCCCCGGTCGCTCGCGCAGGTCGAGGCGTGCCTGCCGGTCGCGGCGCGCCATCTCGACGACGATCGCGGCGGTCAGCCAGCCGCCGGCGACCGCGGCTTCGAAGCGCTTGTGGGGTCCGGCCGCGGGCACGGCGCGAGTGTAATCGCGGGGTCATTGACGGGCCGCAGCAGAACTGAGACGGTCGCTCCCAGAGGTGGAGCACACGAGACTCAGGAGGGGTTGACGATGTTGGCACGTGTGGCGAGGTTTGAGGGCGCCAACGCGGATGCGATCCGCGCCGCGTCCGAGGAGATCGCGGACCGGGCAGCGAGCGGGCCTCCGGAGGGCGTTCCCGCGGTCGGCTTCACGCTGCTCGTGGATCCCGACGGCGGGCAGGGCCTCGCGATCTCCCTGTTCGCGAACGAGGACGATCTGCGCACCGGCGACGCCGTGCTCAACGAGATGAGCCCGCCCGGCGAGGGCATGGGCCAGCGCACCTCGGTCGATGTCTACGAGGTCGCCGTCGACCTGCGGCTCGAGTAGCGCCTCACGCCGCCCGGCGCTGCTCGCCGGCGAGCGCGACATACACCAGGTCGCCGCGGACCTCCACGGCGTGCGCCCTCACGCCCTCGCCGGCGCTCAGCGGCGCGCCCGTGGCAAGGTCGAAGCGGCGCTCGTGCAGCGGGCAGATGACCGCGCGGTCGCAGACGATGCCGTCGGCGAGCGGTCCGCTGCGGTGCGGGCAGATGGCGTCGAGCGCATACCACGCGCCCGGCGTGCGGAAGAGCGCGATCCGGCGATCGCCGAGCGTGAGCGCGCGCCCCTCGCCCAGCGGCACGTCGTCGACGCGGCAGGCATACGTCATCGCTCGCCTCCGGCCGGGGGCCCGACGAGCACCGGCTCGCTGGCAGGGGGAGCGGGGTCGTCCAGATCGGAGAACTGGCGCGGGTGATAGGGGTCGTCGCGTTCGAGCCACGGATCGCGCGTTGCGGCCTTCGCGATCCGCAGGCGCTCGCGAAGGGCGGCGCCGGTCTGCTCGCCGAGCACGACCTCACGCACCTTCTCCAGCCCGATCCGCGGGATGAAGTCGTACGTGCGTTCCTTGTAGTCGGCGTTCTCGCGGTAGTACTGCAGGAACGTCGTGGCGACGCGCAGCGCCTCGGCGCGCGTCTCCACCGTGGCGATGATGTCCGCCTCGCGCACGTTGCCGCCGGCGGCGCCGCCGGCCCGCACCTGCCAGCCGCCCTCGACGGCGACGCAGCCGATGTCCTTCACCGTCGCCTCGGCGCAGTTGCGTGGGCAGCCCGAGACGCCGGACTTCACCTTGTGCGGCGTGTGCAGCCCCTCCCACAGCTTCTCCATCTCGATCCCCAGCCCGATCGCGTCGCCGAGGCCGAAACGGCAGAAGTCCGTCCCGACGCACGTCTTCACCGTGCGCACCGCCTTCGAGTAGGCGTGGCCGGAGGGCATCCCGAGCTCGCGCCAGATGTCGGGCAGGTCCTGCTTGCGCACGCCGAGCAGGTCGAGCCGCTGCCCGCCGGTGACCTTGACGAGCGGCACCTCGTATTTGTCGGCGACGTCGGCGATGCGGCGCAGCTCGTCGGGCGTCGTCACGCCGCCGTACATCCGCGGCACGACGGAGAATGTGCCATCGCGCTGGATGTTTGCGTGCACTCGGTCGTTGATGAAGCGTGCGTCGCGCTCCTCGCGGTGACTGTTTGCGCAGACCTCGGAGACGAGGTAGGCGAGCGCTGGCTTACAGACGCCGCACTCGCGGCCAGTGCCGCACGCCGCGGCGACCTCGCTGACGGACTCCATCCCGTCCTCGCGGATCCGCCCGGCGAGCTGCTCGCGCGTCTGCTTGCGGCAGGGGCACAGGTACGCCGGCTCGTCGCTCAGCCCGCCGGTCGCGGCCGCGACGATCTCGATGACGGCGGGCCGGCACGAGCCGCAGCCGGTTCCCGCGCGCGTGACTGCCATGACCTCGCGCGGCGTCGCGCAGCCACCCTCCGTGACCGCCTCGACGAGCGCGCCCTTGCAGACGCCGTTGCAGTCGCAGATCTGCGCCGTGTCCGGTAGGTCCGCCGGTCCCGCGAGCGACGCGTCGGAGAGCGTCCTGAGCAGGTCGTCGACCGGCTCGCCGGCGCGCACGGCGGCGACGAGCGACTCGGCGCCGCGGGTGTCGCCGAGCAGGACGGTCCCGACGATGCGCCCGTCGCGGACGGTGAGCTTGCGGTACACGCCGGTGGACGCGTCGGTGACGACCGCCTCGTGATCGCCCATCGCCTCGCCCGCGCAGACGAGATCGATGCCGGCGACCTTGAGCTTCGCGCTCATGACCGATCCGAGGTAGGCGGCGTCCTGGCCGAGCAGGGTCGCCGCGGCGACGCGCGCCTGGTCGTGGATCGGCGTGACGAGCCCGTAGACGATCCCGCGGTGCTGGGCGCACTCGCCGACCGCGAGCACGCCGGGCACGCTCGTGCGCATCGCGTCGTCGACGACGATGCCGCGGTCGCAGACGAGGCCGATCTCGCGCGCGAGCGAGGACTCGGGGCGGATGCCGATCGAGACGACGACGAGGTCGGCTTCGAGCTCCTCGCCGGACGTGAAGCGCAGCCCGTGGGCGTAATCGGGGCCGATGATCTGCTGCGTCGCGCGCTCGAGCTCGACCTCGATGTCGAGTCCGGCCAGGGCGGGCTGCAGCAGCGCGGATGCGCCGGCGTCGAGCTGGCGCTCCATGAGCCGGTCGACGAGGTGCACGACGGTGACGGCGCAGCCCTGCGCGGCGATGCCGCGCGCCGCCTCGAGGCCGAGCAGGCCGCCGCCGATGACCGCCGCGTTGCCGGCGCTGCGCGCGGCGTCGCGGATCGCCTTGCAGTCCTCCGGGCCGCGGAAGGGATGGACGTGCGGCAGGTCGATGCCCGGGATCGGCGGCAGCAGCGGGTTGGAGC
>JBOGYT010000289.1:0-12281 GCA_050696955.1 Solirubrobacteraceae bacterium
CGCCTGCGCGCGCGCCACCTCGCGCCGGTCGTCGGCGGCTTCGCGCTGTGCTCGCACGAGGCGCTCGAACGCGACCCGGCGCTGGCCGCCGGCACGCACGTCGTCATGCTCGATCCGCCCGCGGGGCCAATCCGTCCGCACGGCGCGATGACCCATCTGGCGTGGGGTCAGCCTGAGCTACGCTTCGCCGAGCAGATTCATGAGCGTGAGTACGCACTTCGTGCTCAGCTCACCGCGACGTACCGGGCCCTCAGGGCGGCGGGCGGAGCGGCGGGCGAGGAGCTCGAGGCGCTGCTTCGCGGCGATCCACAGATGCCACGGCCGGCGGCGCTGGCCGGTCGCCTCCTGAGGGTTCTCGCAGAGCTTCGTCTCGTCAGCCTCGACCCGGAGCGGCGAACCCTGTCCGTCCCGGCTACCGAGCGCACCGCGCTCGAGCGCTCCGAGGCGTACCGGGCATATCAGCGGCGATACGAGGACGGACGCAGATTCCTGACCGAGGTGACAGCAAGGGCGGCGTAAGGGCTCCCGCGCGTCAGCGCGTCGGCCCGGCTCGCCGTGCGACCGTCGACGAGATCACGGCCGGCCGCCATCCCGAGGTCTCGCGCGCCGATCTCACCGAGCTCGAGCGCAGCCTGCTGTCGGACATCTTCGCGATCGTCGAGGAGCACGCGGGCGACGCTGCCGTCGAGATCGACCGCAAGCAGGTCGAGCAGGCGTTCGTCTTCGCCTGCGAGCACCACATCGACCAGCGGCGCATGTCCGGCGAGGAGTTCATCGTCCATCCCGTCGGCGTGGCGAAGATCTGCGCGGGCATGCGCCTGGACACCGAGACGCTGTGCGCCGCGCTGCTGCACGACACCGTCGAGGACACGCCGGCCTCGCTGGCCGAGGTGCGCCACGGGTTCGGCGACGAGATCGCCAACCTCGTCGACGGCGTGACGAAGCTGACCGGGATCGTCTTCCAGTCGCGCGACGAGGCGCAGGCAGAGAACTACCGCAAGATGATGGTCGCGATGGCCAACGACGTGCGGGTCATCCTCATCAAGCTCGCCGATCGCCTGCACAACATGCGCACGATCGACGCGATGCCCAAGCAGAAGCAGATCGACAAGGCGAAGGAGACGCTCGAGATCTACGCGCCGATCGCGCACCGCCTCGGCATCCACGCGATCAAATGGGAGCTCGAGGACCTCGCGTTCGCGTCGCTGCACCCGCGCAAGTACCAGGAGATCAAGGGCCTCGTCAACCAGCAGCGCACCGAGCGCGAGCAGTACGTCGAGAAGGCCGGCGCGTACCTCCTGCGCGAGCTTCAGGCGCTCGGCATCGAGGCGAACATCTCCGGCCGCGCGAAGCACTTCTACTCGATCTACTCGAAGATGACGAAGAAGGGGCGCGAGTTCAACGAGATCTACGACCTCACCGCGATGCGCGTGATCGTCGAGTCCGTGAAGGACTGCTACGGCGCCGTCGGGGTCGTGCACTCGCTGTGGAAGCCGCTGCCCGGGCGCTTCAAGGACTTCATCGCGATGCCGAAGTTCAACATGTACCAGTCGCTGCACACGACGGTGATCGGGCCCGAGGGGCTGCCGCTCGAGATCCAGATCCGCACGCGGGAGATGCAGGACATGGCGGAGTTCGGCGTCGCCGCGCACTGGATCTACAAGGGCGACGGCAAGACCGGTCCGGCCGCCGAGGGCGACGCGAAGCTCCACTGGCTGCGCTCGATGCTCGACTGGCAGCAGGAGACGTCGGACCCGAAGGAGTTCATGGACGCCCTGCGCGTCGACCTCATCGAGGACGAGGTCTACGTCTTCACCCCGAAGGGCGAGGTGAAGAACCTCGCCGCCGGCGCGACGCCGCTGGACTTCGCCTACGAGGTCCACACCGACGTCGGCCACCGCTGCGTCGGCGCGAAGGTCAACGGCAAGATGGTGCCGCTGCACTACGTCCTGAAGTCCGGCGACATCGTCGAAGTCATGACCGCCAACCGCGAGCGCGGCCCGTCGCGCGACTGGCTGGCGGTCGTGCGCACGACCCGCGCGCGCAACAAGATCAAGCAGTGGTTCAAGGCCGAGTCGCGCGTCGACACCGAGCACGCCGGCCGCGAGATCCTCCACGAGCAGCTCAAGAAGCAGGGGCTGCCCGCGCAGAAGGTCGTCTCCTCGCCGCTGCTCGCCGACGTCATCCGCGAGATGGGCTTCAAGAAGGCCGACGACTTCTACATCGCCCTCGGCGGCGCCAAGGTGTCGGCGAAGGTCGTCGTCAACAAGGTCATGCAGCGCCTCAAGCAGGGCGAGGCGGCCGAGGGCGAGGCGCGCACCGTCGCCCAGGACATGCTGTCCACGCGCCGCCATCGCCGCCAGCCGACGAGCACGTCGTCGCAGTTCGGCATCCAGGTCGAGGGCGTCGACGACGTCATGCTGCGCCTCGCCAAGTGCTGCCGCCCGGTGCCCGGCGACCCGATCGTCGGCTACATCTCGCTCGGTCGTGGCATCACGATCCACCGCGAGGACTGCCCGAACGCCGTCGCGCTGGGCAAGGACCCCGACCGCTTCACGCCCGTCACCTGGGAGGGCGAGCACGAGACGTCCTTCAAGGTCGAGCTGCAGGTCGACGCCTGGGACCGCCACCGGCTGCTCGAGGACCTGTCGCGGACGTTCGCCGAGGCGGGCATCAACATCGTCGAGGCGCGCTGCGTCGTCCAGCATCCGATGGTCCAGAACTGGTTCGTCGTCGAGGTCGGCGACACCCACGTGCTCAAGGCGACGATCAACCGGCTGCGCAACATCGACTCGGTCTTCGACGCCTACCGGGTCACGCCCGGCGGCGGCTGAGCCGCCGGCAGGGTCGGTGCGGCGGTGCGCGGGCCGGTCGTGGCGTATTTGACTCGGCATATGCAGCAAAAACGCCAGGACCGATCGAACCCGCTCCTCGTCGAGAACACGGAAGCTCTCCTCGTACCAGCCGCTGGCGATCGTGCAGCGCCGTCAGCCGTACGAGATGAACTCGAGCAGCGTCCCGTCCGGGTCGCGGAAGTACACGCTCGTGCCGGTCCCGCGGGATCCGACCCGCTCGACCGGTCCCTCGATCACCTCCACGTCGCAGCGCTGGAGGTGCGCCGTCGCCGCCGCGATCGGCCCGGACCACTCGAAGCACACGTCGCTGTTTCCCGGGACGACCGGGTGCGCGGCGCGCGGCTGCGGCGTCGACCCGGGTCCGTGGACGTTGAGCTGCGCGTTGGCCAGCCCGAACGCGCGGCGGCCGTAGGGCAGCTCGACAATCTCGGCGCCGAGCACGTCGCGGTAGAACGCGGTCGCGCGCTCCCAGTCAGAGACGGCGATGACGCAGTGATCGAGCCGCGGCCGCGCCGTCACTGAAAGAAGAACGAGCGCTCGTCGCCGGCGGGCACGAGATCCGACAGCCACGTCGCGTCCGGATCGAAACGCGCGAAGAACGGCCGCCCGACCCACGAGGGCCGGCGCGCCTGGAGGAAGCGCAGGCAGAACACGCGCTCGCCGCCGACGTCGGCGATCCCGTCGACGACGACCTTCCCGGGCGTCGCCGACATGACCGGCCCGCGCACCGTGCGCGCCAGCCCCGGCAGCGTGCGGTACGCGTCGCTGAAGATCTCGTGTGCCCGCACGAGCGGGACGTCGAAGAGCCACTGCGGCCCGGTGTCGCGCTCGACGAACATGTAATACGGCGTGCAGCCGTAACGCAGCTCGGCCGTCCACAGCGCGCTCCAGATCTCGGGCGCGTCGTTGATCCCGCGGATGAGCGGCGCCTGGCAGTAGATCCGCGCGCCGGTCGACAGGACCCGCCGCACGGCCGCCTGCGCCGTCGCCGTCGACAGCTCGCGCGGGTGCGAGTAGTGGATCATGACCGCCAGCTGCCTGCCGGCCGCGACGACGCGCTCGAACAGCGCGAGCAGCGCATCGGCGTCGCGGTCGGACACGAGCCGGTGGGGCCAGTACGCCGGCGCCTTCGTCCCGATGCGGATCGTCCGCACGCTGTCGAGCGCGGGCGCGAGCAGCGCCTCGACGTAGCGCGCCAGCATGCTCGTCTTCATGATCAGCGGGTCGCCGCCGGTGATGAGGACGTCGGAGACCTCCGGATGGGCGCGGAGGTAGTGCGTCAGGGTCGAGGCGTCGCGCTCGGCGAACTTCAGGTCCGGCTCGCCGACGAACTGCGGCCAGCGGAAGCAGTACGAGCAGTAGGCGTGGCACGTCTGGCCGGCGCCGGGGAAGAAGAGCACGGTCGGGGCGTACTTGTGCTGCAGGCCGCGCGAGCCGCACGCCTCCTCGCCCGCGGGCCGGTTGAGCTCGAGCTGACCGCTCGGATGGGGATTGAAGGTCATCCGGATCTCGTGCGCGGCGGCGGCGATCTCGGCGCGCGGCGCGTGCGCGCGGACGAGCGCGAGCATGCGCTCCAGATCGGGCGGGCGCAGGGCCTCCGGCTGGGGGAACGTGAGGCGGTAGATCGGGTCGTCGGGAACGTCGTCCCAGTCGATGAGCTCGTCGAGCACGTAGCGGTTGACGCGGAAGGGCAGCACCGCCGCGACCGCTCTGATCTCGTCGACGCGCCGCGCATCGATGCCGTAGCGCTCCGCGATCTCGTCGAGGTGGTCGGCGCCGTACGCCCGGTACTTCGGCGCGGCTGGAAGCTCGGCCGCGTCCAGCAGGGAGGAGCTGAGGGTCCTCGCCTCAACGCCGCTCATCTAGATCCCCCTCGTGTCGCCTGTGCGCCCTCTCTCCCAGCGCAGCGCCGAGCGTACAGCGCGGCCATGGGACTCGCCAAATGGGTCAGGCCACGACGAGCAGCGCTGCGGGGCGGATCCCGAAGACCGCCTCGGTGACGTCGCCGACGTGGTCGCCGTCGACGTGCAGCGGGATCGCCCGGCCGTCGGCCGACGTGCAGCGCAGCTCGCGGACGTCCGCAAAGTGGTGGATCTGGCGGTGGCCGACGACGCTGCGCCGGGCAGACAGCAGCCGCAGCATGATCGCCGGCACGTCCCACGGGCGCGCCCCGCGCAGCGCCACGCCGGCCAGCGTGCCGCCGTCGAGCGTCGCTCCCTCGGCGACGCGGATCGGCGTGTCGTCGAGGTACGTGAACGGGTCGCCGTTCTGGACGAGCGTCGTGATCGCGCGCACCGCCTCGCCGCCGATGTGCACGTCCATCCGCGGTGCTCTGAAGACGTACTCGCGCAGCACGGTCTCGACGGCGCAGTACACGAAGTACAGCTCGCGCCCGCGCGATGCCTTCAGCTTGAGGTTGCGGTCGATCCGCTTGGCGACGCTCGCATCCAGGCCGAAGCCGCTCGAGTACGTGAACGCGCGCCCGTTGGCCGTGCCGAGGTCGATCCGGCGCGGGCGCCAGTTGTCGGCGACGTGCAGCAGATGCTCCGTCGCGTCGATGATGTCTCCGGGGATCCCGAGCATCTTGCACAGGACGTTCGTCGCGCCACCCGGCAGGCAGCTCATCGGCGTCTGCGAGCCGGCGAGCCCGTTGGCGACCTCGTTGACCGTCCCGTCGCCGCCGAAGGAGACGACGACGTCGTAGCCCTCGTGCGCGGCCTCGCGGACGAGGTCGGTGGCGTGGTTGGGGCTCTGCGTGTCGACCGCCTCGACCTCGTAGCGGCCCGCGAGCGACGACACGACGAGGTTGCGCAGCCGCGGCGAGACCGTCGAGGCGAACGGGTTGACGATGATGAGCATCCGCCGGCGCTCGGTTGGCGTGCTCAGCGCCACCGTCTCCGCCAGCCGGTCGAGCGGTTCGCCGGCGAGCGTCACAGCCAGCCGCGGCTGCGGAAGAAGCCGAGCATCGCGGCCAGCAGCGCGACCATGCCGCCGACGATCGCCCAGAACGCGGTGGTCGAGCCCTCGCCTGGCACCCCGACGTTCATGCCCCACAGGCTCGCGATGAGCGTCAGCGGCAGCACGATGACGCTGATCGCCGTCAGCGCGCGCAGCACGTCGTTGACGCGATGCGAGAGCACCGACTCGTTCGTCGACTCCAGCCCCTCGACGACCTCCTTGAAGTTCTCGAGCATGTCCCAGATGCGCTCCGACGCGTCGTTGATGTCGTCGAAGTAGATGTCCAGGCCCTCGGGGATGTAGCGCTTCGTGCGCTCGAGGTCCTGCAGCGCGGCGCGCTGCGGGCGGACGATCTTGCGGAAGTTGATGATCTCCTGCTTGACGTTGGAGATGTCGCGCACGATCTCCGCCGAGCGGCCCTCGAAGATCTCGTCCTCGAGCACCTCGAGCTTGTTGCCCATCTTCGCGAGCATCGGGAACGACGCGTCGACGCAGTCGTCGACGATCTTGTAGAGCAGGTAGCCGGGACCCTTCGCGAACAGGCTGTCGCGCAGCTCGTCGTTCGCGCGGCAGCGCTCGAAGAGGTACTCGAGCGGCTGGATCGGTTCGTTGGGCAGCGTGATGACGAAGTCCGGCCCGACGAACATGTCGAGCTCGGCGGCGTTCAGCCGTCCCACCGACTTGTCAAAGCGGGGGAAGTGCAGCACGACGAAGAGGTAGTCGTCGTACTCGTCGACCTTCGGCCGCTGGTTGCGCGACGCGACGTCCTCGTAGTCGAGCGGGTGAAATTCGAAGTGCTCCTCGAGCCATGCCCGGTCGGCCGCCGTCGGGCGCTCGATGTGCAGCCAGCGCAGGCCAGACCCCTCCACGACCTCGACGTTCGGGGTCGGCGCATCGATCTCCGGGGGACCGGTGACGGAGCCGCGGCCCCTTGCGGGGCGTCCGAAGCGTGGCTTGGGAAGGTTCGGCATGGCTTGATATTGTGCCCTGCCAGAGCTGGACACATCCAGAGGGGTGGAGGGACAGGCCCTGTGAAGCCCCGGCAACCATTCCGCTTTTGGCGAAAACGGTGCCAATTCCTGTCAGATGTGGCACGGGCGCGAGCCTTCGCCACAGGTCCCACCGGCGGAGGTTTCAGACGATGGCTGCCAAACAGCTTCAATGCAGGGAATGCTCGACGCAGTACCCATTGGAAGCACGCTATGTGTGCTCGCGGTGCTTCGGTCCGCTGGAGGTCGCGTACGAGCATGACGCCGCGGCCGACGTGGGCGAGGTGCGGCGCCGGATCCAGGGCGGCCCGCAGAACATATGGCGCTACCACGACTTCCTGCCGCTCGAGGGGGCGCAGCCGCGCACCCGCTCGGGGCTGCCGGCCGGCTGCACGCCGCTGATCCGCGCCGACCGCCTCGCCGCGCACCTCGGCCTGCGCGAGGTGTGGGTCAAGAACGACGCCGCCAACCCGACGCACTCCTTCAAGGACCGCGTCGTCTCCGTCGCCGCGATGCGCGCCCGCGAGCTCGGCTTCGACACGCTCGCATGCGCGTCTACCGGCAACCTGGCCAACTCTGTCGCCGCGCACGGGGCCGCGCTGGGCATGGACTCCTACGACCTCATCCCGGCCGACCTCGAGGAGCAGAAGATCCTCGCGACCGGCGTCTACGGCACGAACGTCGTGAAGGTCCGCGGCAACTACGACGACGTCAACCGCCTGTGCACCGAGCTGTCGGGCGACCGCGAGAACTGGGCGTTCGTGAACATCAACATGCGCCCGTACTACGCCGAGGGCTCGAAGACGATGGCCTACGAGATCGCCGAGCAGCTCGGCTGGGAGCTGCCCGACCGCTGCATCGTCCCGATCGCGTCGGGCTCGCTGTTCACGAAGATCGGCAAGGGCTTTGCCGAATGGATCGAGCTCGGCCTGCTCGACGGCGACGTGCCGATCATGAACGGCGCGCAGGCGACCGGCTGCTCTCCGGTCGCGACCGCCTTCGCCGCCGGCGCCGACGTCTGCCGGCCGGTCAAGCCGAACACGATCGCCAAGTCGCTGGCGATCGGCAACCCGGCCGACGGCCCGTACGCGCTCGATCTCGCGCGCGCCACCGGCGGCTCGATCGACTCCGTCACCGACCAGCAGATCCGCGCCGGCATCCGGCTGCTCGCCGAGACGACCGGGGTCTTCACCGAGACCGCGGGCGGGGTGACGACAGCGGTGCTGACCTCGCTCGCCGAGCGCGGCGAGATCGACCCCGGCGAGCGCGTCGTCCTCGCCATCACCGGCGAGGGCCTGAAGACGCTCGACGCCGTGCGCCATTCGTTCCCCGACTGCGAGGTCGACCCGAGCATCGACTCCTTCGAGGAGATGTTCGGCGCCCCGGTGACGGCGTAGGGTTCGGCGCGTGGCGATCACGATCAAGCTCCCGACGCAGCTGCGCGACGCCGCCGGCGGCGCGGCGTCGCTGGAGGCCGAGGGCGCGACGGTCGGCGAGGCGCTCGAGTCGCTCTTCGTCGCGCACGGCGAGCTGCGCGAGCGCCTCTACCAGGACGGCGACCTGCGCCGCTTCGTCAACGTCTATCTCGGCGGTGAGGACATCCGCTTCCTCGACGGGCTGGACACCGCGGTGCCCGAGGGCGGCGAGCTGACGATCCTCCCGGCGGTCGCCGGCGGACGCTAGACGCGGCGCGCGGCGAGCGCCTCGGCGATGCGGGCGACGAGCGCGTATGGCTGTTCGCTGAGCTCGCGCCAGGTGGTTCTGAGGACGAGGTAACCGACACGAGTGAGTGCGGCGTCCTTGCGGCGATCGCGCTCAAATGCGGCCCGCGCAGCGTGGAAGGCATGGCCGTCGACCTCGAGGACCCGCTCAGGTCGCCAGACGGCGTCCATCTCGAAGCCTTCCACGATCGCATTGAAGGCCGGGCGCGGGAGGCTTGCGCGGCGAACGAGATCGGCGAGCACACGCTCGGCGTGCGAGCGGGTGAAGGCGGGCTCCGCGATGAG
The DNA here is from genome assembly GCA_050696955.1 of Solirubrobacteraceae bacterium. Classification (GTDB taxonomy): domain Bacteria; phylum Actinomycetota; class Thermoleophilia; order Solirubrobacterales; family Solirubrobacteraceae; genus CADCVQ01. Next base: position 8,809 of record JBOGYT010000289.1, read on the forward strand.
CGCGCGTACCTCCTGGGTTCCTGCGCGCCCGGGCGCGCGGTCGAGCATCGCGATGAGATCGCGCTTCTTGACGCGCCGGTCGACCTGCGCGATGAGCTCCTCGCGCCGGCGCGCCTTCAGCCGCGCCCTGACCCGCATGACGCGCGAGCGACTGGCCGAGCGCGGCCCGGGCGAGCGCGCGGCGAGGATACTGCGGGGGGTGCGCTTCATGTTGTCGAGAGGGGTATCGGGACGCTGTGGCCAAAGACCAGCTGAAGGAGTACCGCCGCAAGCGCGACGCCGACGTCACCCCCGAGCCCGGCGGCGACGGCGACACACCGAGCGCGGACGGCGACGGCAACCGCTTCGTCGTTCAGGAGCACCACGCGACGCGCCTGCACTGGGACCTGCGCCTCGAGCACGACGGCGTCGCCGCGTCGTGGGCGATCCCGAACGGGATCCCCGAGGATCCGAAGGACAACCGCCTCGCCGTCCGCACGGAGGACCACCCGCTCGAGTACCTCGAGTTCGAGGGCGACATCCCGAAGGGCTCCTACGGCGCGGGCAAGATGCGCATCTGGGACCGCGGCACCTACGAGCCGCACAAGTTCGACGACCACAAGGTCGAGGTCACGTTTTACGGCGAGCGCCTGCGCGGCCGCTACGGCCTGTTCGCGCTGAAGCGCCGCAAGGGGGAGCCGCCGGGCAAGGACTGGATGATCCACCGCATGGATCCGCCCGAGGATCCGACGCGCGAGCCGATGCCCCAGCGCCTGAAGCCGATGCTCGCGCGCACCGGCAAGCTGCCGCCCGACGACGAGCGCTGGGCGTATGAGATCAAGTGGGACGGGGTGCGCGCGCTGACCTACTCGGAGCCGGGCCGGATCCGCTTCGAGAGCCGCAACCGCAACGACATCACGAACTCCTATCCCGAGCTGAAAGCCCTGAACCGGGCGCTGAGCTCGCACCGCGCGATCCTCGACGGCGAGATCGTCGCCTTCGACGAGGACGGCCGCCCGAGCTTCGGCCGCCTGCAGAGCCGCATGCACGTCTCCTCGGAGAGCGCGGCGCGCCGCCGCGCGAAGGACGTGCCCGTCGCGTACATCGCCTTCGACCTGCTGTGGCTCGACGGCCACTCGCTGCTGGAGCTGCCCTACGAGGAGCGCCGCGCGCGACTGCAGGCGCTCGAGCTCGACGGCCCGGCGTGGCAGACGCCCGACCACGTCGTCGGCAACGGGGCGGCGGTGCTCGAGGCGAGCCTGAAGAGCGGCCTCGAGGGGGTCGTCGCCAAGCGCCTGGACAGCCCGTACGAGCCCGGCCGCCGCTCGCCCTGCTGGCTGAAGATCAAGAACGTGCGCCGCGAGGACGTCGTCGTCGGCGGCTGGCTGCCGGGCGAGGGCCGCCGCCGCGACCGTATCGGGGCGCTGCTCGTGGGGGTCGAGGACGACGGCAAGCTGCGCTACGCCGGGCGCGTCGGCACGGGCTTCACCGACGCTGAGCTCACGCGGCTGTCCAGGACGCTGCGCGAGCGCGAGACCTCGCCGTTTGACTCCGGCGGTCCGCAGCCGCCGAAGGGCGCGGTCTTCGTCGAGCCCGACCGCGTCGCCGAGGTCGACTTCACCGAGTGGACCTCGGACGGGATGATGCGCCACCCGTCCTACAAGGGGCTGCGGGAGGAGGCGCCCACGTCGGCGTTCCTCGACGCCGGCCGGCCGGTCCGCGACGGCGTCGAGGTGACGATCGGTGGCCGGACGCTGAAGATCACGAACCTCGACAAGGTCCTCTATCCGCCGGTCGGCTTCACGAAGCGCGACGTCATCGAGTACCTCGTCCACGTCGCGCCGGTGATCCTGCCGCACCTCGAGGGTCGGCCGCTCACGCGCAAGCGCTACCCCGACGGCGTCGAGGGCAAGAGCTTCTTCGAGAAGCAGTGTCCGAGCCACCGGCCCGATTGGGTGCCGATCGCGCCGATCGCGCTGTCGAAGAAGACCGTCGAGTTCTGCGTCTGCAACGACCTGCCGACGCTCGTGTGGCTCGGCAACCTCGCGGCGCTCGAGTTCCACACCTCGCTGTCGCGCGCGGAGCCGATCGAGCGCCCGACGACGATGGTCTTCGACCTCGATCCCGGCCCGCCGGCCACGATCGTCGAGTGCTGCCGGGTGGCGCTGTTGCTCGAGGGGATGTTCGGCAACCTCGGCCTGCGCTGCTTTCCCAAGACGTCGGGCAACAAGGGCCTGCAGGTCTACGTGCCGCTGAACGTGCCCGAGGCGACGTACGACGCGACGAAGGGCTTCTCCCGCGCCGTTGCCGAGTTGCTCGAGTCCGCCGAGCCCGACCTCGTCGTGTCGCGGATGACGAAGTCGCTGCGCAGGGGGAAGGTCTTCGTCGACTACAGCCAGAACGACGAGCACAAGACGACCGTGTGCGTGTACTCGCTGCGCGCGCGCGAGCGGCCGACCGTGTCGACGCCGGTCACGTGGGACGAGGTGCGCTCCTGCCACGACAGCGGCGATCCGCAGGATCTCGTCTTCGAGAGCTCGCAGGTGGTGCAGCGCGTCGCCGACCAGGGCGATCTCTTCGCACCTGTACTTTCGCTTGTGCAGGACATCCCAGCACTGGGCTAGATTCCTGCGCATGGATCCCGACCGCCTCAGGGCGATCCCGGTTTTTGCGTCGCTCGACGACGAGACCCTTCAGGGAATCGCGACGTTCGCGACGGAGACGTCCGTGCCGGCGGGCAAGCACCTCGTCAAGGAAGGCGACTACGCCTACGAGTTCATGGCGATCGAGGAGGGCGAGGCCGAGGTCCTGCGCCACGGCGAGCACGTCGCCAAGCTCGGTCCCGGCGACTTCTTCGGCGAGATCGGGGTGCTCGAGAAGACACTGCGGACCGCATCAGTCGTGGCGACGACGCCCATGCGGCTCGTGACCCTGTCGCACTGGGATCTCAAGCGCGCCGGCGGGGCCCTGGACGAGATCCGTGCGACCCTCGAAGCCCGGAAGGCGATCGATTCCGACGGCCCGGATTGAGCGAACGTCGTTTGACCGAAGATCGGGCAGACCGCCCCGCCGGCCACAGCGCGTGGCTACGATGTAACCGGAGCGAGGGGGGCATCCGCCCATGACCCGCGAAGAACGCAATCTCAACATCGCCGGCGTGATCGTCCTCGCCGTTCTCGCGCTCGGGCTCGGCGTCATGCTGACCGTCGGCGGCTCGACCGACGGTGTCGGCAACGGCGGGCCCAGGGACCCGGCGCCGCCGCCGCTGACCGCCACGCAGGAGGTCGCCGGCGAGACGGCCGAGGGCCGCGAGAGCAGCAAGTCCAGCGCGCGCGCGAAGCTCGCGCGGCGTGACCGCGCCCGCGCCCTCGCGGCGCGCAAGGCACGACTGCGCGCCGCCCGCAAGGCACGCGCACGAGCGATCGCCCGCAGAAGGCGCATCGCCGCGAACCGGGCCGCAAGGAGACGGGCTGCATCGGCACCCCGGCCGGCCG
>JBOGYT010000290.1:0-22295 GCA_050696955.1 Solirubrobacteraceae bacterium
GTCATCCGCGCTTCGGCCTCGCGGTCGTCTGCGGCGCGAACGATCGTCACGACGTCGCGGTCGCCGCGCTCGAGCAGGCGCACGAGCAGCTCCATTCCGACGAAGCCGGTGGCGCCGGTCAGCAGGACTGGTCCGTTGGTCATAGCGGGATGTTCCGGTTGAGGGGTCGGGGACGGTCGGAGCCGGCGAGCACCTGCAGTGCGGCGGCGAGGCGCACGCGCGTGGCCGACGGCGGCACGACATCGTCGACGACGCCCTCGCGGGCGGCCGTCGCAGCCGTCAGGTGGTCGCGCTCGTACTCCTGCGCGAAGCGCTCGCGGGCGGCCGCGGGATCGTCGTCGTCGGCGATCGCCTTGCTGTGGACGAGGTCGACGGCCTGTTTGCCGCCCATGACGCCGAGCTGCGCCTGCGGCCAGGCGAGCACGAGGTCGGCCCCGAGCCCGCGGCTGTTCATCGCGATGAACGCGCCGCCGAACGCCTTGCGCAGCACCACGGTCACGCGCGGGACGGTCGCGGCCGCGAAGGCGTGGACGAGCTTCGCGCCGTGGCGGATGACGCCGAGCTTCTCCTGCGAGCTGCCGGGCAAGAAGCCGGGCGTGTCGACGAGCACGATGAGCGGGATCCCGTACAGGTCGCACGTGCGCACGAAGCGCGCGGCCTTCGTCGCCGCGTCCGCGTCGAGCACGCCGCCGAGGTACCGGGGCTGGTTGGCGACGACTCCGACCGCGCGGCCGTCCAGGCGGGCGAACCCGATTACCATGTTGCGCGCCCAGCGCGCGCTGATCTCCAGCAGGCGCCCGCCGTCGACGAGCGTGCGGATGACGTCGCGCACGTCGTAGACGTGACGAGGGGATTCCGGCACGGCCTGGTCGGACGGGCGGTCGAAGGGGTCGAGGCTGGGCCAGCGGCGCGGCGCCTCGCCGGCGTGCTGGGGCAGGTAGTCGAGCAGGTCGCGCACGAGCCAGGCGGCGTCGAGGTCCGCGTCGGCGACGAGCTGGCACACGCCGTTTCGGTCGTGCACCTTGGGGCCGCCGAGCGAGCTCGCGTGGACGTCCTCGCCCATGACCTCTCTGACGACGCCGGGTCCGGTCAGGAACATCGACGCCTTCTGGGTCATCACCACGAAGTCCGTCAGCGCCGGGGAGTAGGAGCCACCGCCCGCCGATGCGCCGCAGATCACCGAGATCTGGGGCACGTGGCCGGACAGCGCGACGTTCGCGTTGAAGATCCGCCCGTAGCCCGCGAGCGCGGCGACGCCCTCCTGCAGGCGCGCCCCGGCCGACTCGATGAAGCCGACCACCGGAATCCGTGCCCGCCCGGCGGTGCGCAGCACGCGGCAGATCGTCTCGGCGTGCACCTCGCCCAGCGAGCCGCCCACATAGGACGGGTCCTGGGCATAGCAGGCGATCGGACGCCCGTCCACGCGGCCGGTCGCGCCGAAAACGCCGTCACCGGGGCGCGTGCGCTCGCCCATGCGCCGCGAGACCACCTCGCCGCGCACGAGCTGCAGCGAGCCCGGATCGACCAGCGCCAGCAGGCGCTCGAGCGGGCTGAGCTTCCCGTCCGTCCGTGGGGCGAGCGCGAGGGTGCTCAAGCGGTCGCCAGGCACAGCGTGACGTTGTGGCCGCCGAAGCCGAAGCTGTTCGACAGCGCGACCGCGCGGTCTTCGCGCGCCGTCTGGAGCGGCCGGGCCTCGCGCGGCACGTAGTCGAGGTCCAGGCCGTCTTCGGGCTCCTCGTAGCCGAGCGTCGGCGGAGCCACCCGGTCGCGCAGCGCGAGCACCGTCGCGACCGCCTCGACGGCACCGGCGGCGCCGAGCAGGTGGCCGATCGCCGACTTCGTCGACGAGACGGGAATCTTGTGCGCGTACTCGCCGAGCGACGTCTTCAGTGCAGCCGTCTCGGAGCGGTCGTTGAGCTGCGTCGACGTGCCGTGCGCGTTGACGTAGTCGATGTCGGCCGCGGTCAGGCCGGCGTCGGCCATCGCGAGCATGATCGCGCGGGCGCCGCCCTCGCCCTGCGACTCGGGCGCGGTGAGGTGATGCGCGTCGCCGGTCGCGCCGTAGCCCCGGACCGTGGCCAGGATGTTGGCGCCGCGCGCACGCGCGGACTCGCCGTCCTCCAGCACGAGCACCGCGGCGCCCTCGCCCATGACGAAGCCGTCGCGGCGGTTGTCGAACGGGCGCGAGACGCCGGTCGGCGACAGGGCGCTCATGGAAGCGAAGGACGCGCGCGAGAGCGGCGTGAGCGCCGCCTCCGAGCCGCCGGTGACGACCGCCTGAGCGTCGCCGCACTGGATCGCCCGCATTGCCGTGCCGATCGCGTGGCCGCCTGCGGCACACGCTGACACGACGCTGAAGATCGGGCCCTTGAGGCCATGGCGCAGCGACAGCGCCGCGGATCCGGCGTTGCTCATCATGAGCGGGATCGCCAGCGGCGAGACGTTGCGCGGACCGCTGTCGCGCAGCGTGTCGTGGTTGCCCTCCAGCGTGCCGATGCCGCCGATGCCGGTGCCCAGGACGCAGCCGATGCGAAACGGGTCGTAGGGCAGCTCGTCGGCCCAGCCGGCCTCGCTCAGGGCTTCGTCGGAGGCGACGACGCCGAACTGCGTGAAGCGGTCGGCGCGGCGGGCCTCCTTCATCGAGAGATGATCGGTCGGATCGAAGTCCGCGCAGGGGGCTTCCCCGTCGCGGAAGGCGCTCGTGCCCGCCGTCCACCGCTCGTGCAGCGTGCGGGCGCCGACCCCCAGGGGGGTCACGGCGCCGATGCCGGTGACGACGACGTCGGGCAGTTCGCGCCGCTGCATTACGCCGCCTTCTTCTCGGTGATGAAGTCGATCGCGTCGCCGACGGTCTTGATGTTCTTCATGTCGTCGCCTTCCATCTTCACGCCGTGCTCGTCCTCGACGATCTGGGCGAGCTCGGCAAGATCGAGCGAGTCGACGTCGATGGACTCCCACGTGGCGTCGCGCGTGATCGCGTCCTCCTTGGCGCCGAAGGTCTTCAGCGAGTCGATGACGGTGGTCTCGACTGCGGTGGTGGTGTCGGTCGTGGTGCTCACTTGGGTTGCTCCTTTGGTATGCGGGTCAGGGGAAGTGCGGGAGGGACAGAACGATGTCTCAGGCGCTCATGCCGCCGTCGACGAAGAGCGTCGTGGCGGTCACGTAGCTGGCCGCGTCGGAGGCGAGGAAGCGCACGGCGGCGGCGACCTCGTCGGGGCGACCGGGCCGGCGGGCGGGCACGGCGTCGAGCAGCTCGCGCGGCACGTCGGCGGTCATCTCGGTCTCGATGTACCCGGGGGCCACGGCGTTGACGGTGACGCCGCGCCGCGCGATCTCGACGCCGATCGTCTTCGTCATGCCGATCAGCCCGGCCTTGGCGGCGGCGTAGTTCGCCTGGCCGGCGTTGGCGCGCGGGCCGACGACGGAGGCGACGTTCACGATGCGTCCGTAGCGGGCCTTCATCATCGACCGCAGCACGCAGCGCGTGAGGCGAAAGGCGGCACTGAGGTTCGTGTCCAGCACGCGGTCCCACTGGTCGTCGTCGATCTGGATCGCGAGCCCGTCGGCGCGCACCCCGGCGTTGTTGACGAGCCCGAGAACGGGACCGATCTGGTCTTCTGCCTCGCGTAGTACGCGCTGCATCGCATCCGGATCGCAGACGTCGCCGCCGATCGCGAGCGCGGAGCCGCCGTCCTCGTTGATCGCGTCGACGGTCGCCGCGGCGCCGGCGGCGTCGGAGCGATAGCCGGCGGCCACCGCCCAGCCGTCGGCGGCGAGCTCCCGGGCGATCGCCGCGCCGATGCCCTTCGAGGCGCCGGTCACGAGCACGACCGCGCCGTCAGGGCGGCATCCCTCCCTGGGGGCCTGCGCGGCCTCGGGGCGATGTCCGTTCGTCGTGGTGGTGCTCATGAGGTCGCTCCGTACGTCAGCAGTGCGGCGCCCCAGGAGAAGCCGGCGCCGAACGCGGTGAGCAGGACGTGGCCGCCGCGTACCGGTAGACGCCGGTCGTCCTCGGCGAGCGAGAGCGCGAGCGGGATCGACGCGGCGGAGGTGTTGCCGAGGTCGGCCACGTAGTCGGCCACCCGCTCGGGCTCGAGGCCGAAGCGCTCGCGCACGGCGTTGATGATCCGTCCGTTCGCCTGGTGGGCGATGACGAGGGCAATGTCGTCGATGTCGAGGTCGGCGAGCTCGAGCAGGTCACGGCACGAGCGCTCCATGTGGTTGATCGCTTGCTCGTAGACCAGTCGGCCTTGCATGCGCACGACCTTCTCGCTGCGGTCGATGAACAGCACGTCGCGCTGGGCGTCGGCGCCGAGCACGACCGGGCCGATGCTCGCCGGGCCTCCGGGCGCGAGCACCGCTGCGGCTGCCCCGTCGCCGAACAGCGCGGCGGTCTGGCGGTCGTCGTGGTCGGTGTAGCCGCCCAGAACGTCGGCGCCGATCAGCAGCACGGTGTTCGCGCGACCGCTCTCGATCAGCGCCGCGCCCTGTTGCAGGCCGGCGAGAAAGCCGGTGCAGGCCAGCCCGACGTCCCACGCCATGGCGCGGTCGGCACCGAGGGCGCCCGCGACGATCGGGGCGGCCTGGGGAACGATGTCGTCCGACGAGGAGGTCGCGACGAGCACGGCGTCGACGTACAGGGGGTCAAGCCCCGCCGCCGCGAGCGCGCGGCGGCCGGCCTCGACGGCCAGATCAGACAGACCCTCGCCCGGGGCGGTGCGGCGGCGAGCGGAGATGCCCGTGCGCTTGGTGATCCATCCGGGTTCGACGCCGATGCGCTCCGCGATCGGCGCGTTCTCCACGACGGTCGCCGGCAGCGCGCGGCCGACGCCGGTGATCCCGGCGGTCGCGGTCCGCGGGCGTGAGCGCGCGACCAGGGCGACCGGCGCCGGCGCGAGAAGCAGTTCAGACCGGGGCACCGATGTCCTCCAGGAGGGTGTCTGCGGTGGCGGCGCTCGCGCCCTTGATGCAGCGCGGAGCGAGCTTGGACAGCACGCGGCCCGGGCCGACGTCGATGTACGTGTCGACGTCCATCGCGTCGAGCGTGGCCATCGTGTCGCGCCAGCGCACCGGCGAGACGAGCGCGTCGGCGAGTTCGAGGGCGGGGTCGGTGAACGGCGCGGCGGTGGCGCAGCTGATGACGGGGATCTTCGGGTCGCTGAACTGCACGTCGGACAGCGCGGCGCGCAAGGGCGCGACGGCGCCCTGCATCTGGGAGGAGTGGAAGGCGCCGGCGACGCCGAGCGGCAGCGCGCGCAGGCCCTCGGCCTCGGCGTCCTTGCGCACCGCGTCGAGCGCATCCGGCGCGCCGGAGAGCACGACCTGGCCGGGGGCGTTGTCGTTGGCCACGCTCACGCCGTGCCGGGCCGCGAGCGCCGCCGACTGAGCGGGCGAGGCGCCCATCAACGCGAGCATCGTGCCACCGCCGGAGGCTTCACCGGATGCGGCCATGTGGTCGCCGCGCAGGACGACCAGGCGCAGGGCGTCGTGATCGGACAGGGCGCCGGCAGCAGCCAGGGCGGAGAACTCGCCCAGCGAATGACCCGCCAGCGCGACGGGGTCGACGTGGTCGCGCAGCCGCGTCCAGCCGGCGAGCGACGCGCACAGGATCGCCGGCTGCGCGAAGCGTGTGGACTCGTCGACGCGCGCAAAGGGATCCTCGCCGACGAGCTCGATGGCCGCGTCGAGCAGATCGGGGCGTACCGCCGCCACGAGGGCGCGCATGTCCGCTGTCTGGCTGCCCTGTCCCGGGAACAGTACGGCGCTAGGAGTGATTTCAAGCACACCAACACGGTGGCGTCCTGCGGGCGATGTGGACGGCGATCCCCCCTGTGTGGGGGGTGCATCGCGTCAGGTCGGGGGGTGCGCGGTCAGCTCAGCAGGCCCATGCGCTGCGCGACCTGCACCGCCTCGGCGCGATTGCGCACGTCCAGCTTGCGATACAGGGCGCTCGTGTGCTCCTTGATCGTGTGCGGGGAGAGATGCAGCGTCAGCGCGATCTCCCGGTTCGTGGCGCCCGAGGCGACGCCCGCCAGCACCTCCTGCTCGCGCTCGGTGAGCACCGGTCCGACCGGCTCGGCGTCGGCCTCGTCAAAGAGCGTCATGCCCAGCCCGATCATCCGTATGGCGCGTGCGATGTCGGTGGCCGGCCAGTCCTTGGGGATGAAGCCGCTCGCTCCGCACGCTCGCGCCGCGGCGCCGGAGATGCGCCCGGCGCCGGAGATCAACAGCACCTGGATCCCGGGATGCGCGACGTGCAGGCGCTCTGAGATCTCGGGGCCGGACTCTTCGCCGACGAAGAGGTCGACGAGGGCCACGTGGGGCGCGTAGGCGCGCGCGAGCGCAGTCCCCTCGTCGCCGTTGCGGGCCGACAGGCAGCGCTCGACCCACGGCAGCTCGGCGAGCATGAGCCGAATGCCCCAGTGCACGACGTCGTGATCGTCGACGACGAGGATGCGCAGGCGGCTGTCGCCGTCGGCGGCGGTGTCGGTGCTCACAGCTCCTCCTCTCCGATCTGCGCCTCGGCGTCAGGTACGACCAGTCGTACTTGCCATGTCCCCGGTCGGCGCTCCCCAAACTCCACGAGGCCACCCGCCTGCAACGCCTCGAGCCCGGCGAGGCGTAGCCCTACGCCGGTGCTGGCGCGCCGGTGGGGGACCACGCCGTCGTTCTCGACCTCCAGCACGAAGGCGCCGTCTTGGCGTTGTGAGCGCACGAGCACGCTGGCGGCGCTGGCGTGCCTGCGGGCGTTGCGGATCGCCTCGGCGAGCACCGATTGGGCGAGCGATTCAATGCCGTCGGGCACGGCCGGAATCGAGCCTTCGACGGTGATGTTCAGATCGGGGTGCTCGGCGCGCAGCCGGTCCAGCTCGGCGGCGAGCGTGGTGCCGGTCGCGCGCGACCGGCGCCCGAGCGGCCGCTGCAACGCCATTCTGAGGTCGCCCAGCGCGGTCCGCACCTCGTCAGCGCAGCGCTGCCGCGAGGAGGCGTCGAGATCGCTACTGGCTGACGTCAGCGCCAGCAGGACGCCGAACAGCCGCTGGATGACGCCGTCGTGGATCTCACGCGCGAGATCGATGCGCTCCTCCAGGCCGCGCGCACGCTCGCTGTGGAACGTCGCGACGCGCGAGCTGCGCGCCAAAGCGACCGTCTTGCCCAGCGTCCAGAGGAGGTCGCTGCGCTCGTCGTCCAGCGGCGGGGCATCGGGTCCGGGGTCGGCGAGGATCACGCCCATCCAGCGCTTGGCCGCGGCGATCGGCACGTAGATCAGCGGGTGGTCGCGGATGAGCTCGGCGAACTGCGGCGGGAACGTGTGATCCTCGCCGGGACGCACCTCGATCACGCGGTCCTCTGCGAGTGCGCGGCGTGCCACCGGTGCCGACTCCATCGTGATGTGGACATCGTGGAACGTGTCAAGCGAGATGCCCCACGCGCCGGTCGGGCGCGCTCGCCGGCGGGCGTCGTCGTAGCTGAAGATGACCACGCGCTGCATCCCGGTGAGGTCGCTTACGGCGCCCGCCAGCCGGGAGTAGAACGCGGTTCCCTCAGCGGATTCGTCCGTCTGCGAAAGCACGTCCACGAGCACGTCGACCGTCGCGATCGTGGCGGGAGGGCGTTGGTCATCGGTGCGGGGGCCGTCTGTGTGCACTGGGTTGATCCTCCCGCATTCGGGCTGTCACGACGAGTGCCTCCGCCGAGCCGCCGCGCGCCCCTCGTACAATCGAAGGGTGCTCACGCCGCGCCAAGAGCTGATCCTCCAGAAGGTCGTGCTCGCCTACCAGACCACCGTGCAGCCCGTCGCCTCACGGACGCTGGCCGCCGACCCCGAGCTTCAGGCCGGCCCGTCGACCGTCCGCCACGAGCTGGCGCAGCTGGAAGAGCACGGCCTGCTCGCCCATCCGCACACCTCGGCCGGTCGCGTCCCGACCGACTCGGGCTACCGCTACTTCGTCGACCGGCTGCTGCCCGCGAGGCAGACATCGCGCTCGCTCGAGCTCGCGCTCACCCGCCGCGAGGTCGACGACGCGATGCGCATGACGACCGAGACGCTGTCGCAGGTCACGAACCTGCTCGCGATCGTGTCCGCGCCGCCGCTCGAGACCGCGACGATCCGCCACATCGAGGTGCTGCGCCTCCAGCCGCAGATCATCATGGTCGTGATCATCACGTCGACGGGCGGCGTGTCGAAGCGCGTGCTGACGTTCGATCAGGCCGTCGACGGCGGGCTCGTCGGGTGGGCGTCGGAGTTCCTCAACGAGGCGCTCGTCGGCATCGGGCTGGGGGCGCGGATGCTGCACGCCAAGCTCGAGGACCCGTCGCTTCCGCCGACCGAGCGCGGGTTCATCGAGCGCCTCGCACCGGCGTTCACCGCGCTCGCCGAGACGGCGGAGGACTCGCTGTACGTCGACGGCGCGGCGCGCCTGCTGTCCGAGCACCGCTTCCAGGATCTGCACCAGATCAACGCGCTCATGCAGCTGCTCGAAGGACGCGTCGCGCTGCTGGCGATGCTGCGCACGGCGCTCGATCAGCGCGACGTACTCGTGCGCATCGGCGCCGAGAACGAGACGCCGGCGCTGCGCTCGCTGGCGATGGTGACCGCCCGCTACGGCCTGCCGCTGCGCTCGCTCGGCACCGTCTCCCTGATCGGCCCGGTGGCGATGGACTACGGCGCGACGATCGGCGTCGTGCGGGAGGCCGCGCACCAGCTCTCGCGCTTCATCGAAGACGTCTACGACGAGTAACTCCTTGCCACGCGACGCATACGACGTGCTCGGCGTTGGCCGTGATGCCGACGACAGCCAGATCAAGAAGGCCTTCCGCGGGCTCGCGCGCGAGCTGCACCCCGACGTCAACAACCACGACCCGCAGGCGGAGGAGAAGTTCAAGGAGGCCGCCGAGGCCTACGAGATCCTGTCGGATCCCGAGCGGCGCCAGGTCTACGACCGCTACGGCCACGACGGGCTGCGCCGCGGCGGCCAGAGCCCGAACTTCGACAGCTTCGGATCGATCAGCGACCTGTTCGAGGCCTTCTTCGGCGGGGCGGGCTTCGGGCGCAGCGGGCCGCGCGCCGGCGGCGACGCCGAGGTGGCCGTCGAGGTCGACCTCGAACAGGCGGCGCTCGGCGCGCCGATCGAGGTCTCCTTCGAGGTCGTCGATCGCTGCGAGCGCTGCAAGGGCAACGGCGCGGAGCCCGGCACGCCGATCAAGACGTGCGACCGCTGCGGTGGCCAGGGGGTGCTGCAGGCCATCACCCGCACTCCGTTCGGGCAGGTCGCCCGCACGGTCGCCTGCGACGTCTGCGACGGCGCCGGCAAGACCGCCGAGAGGCCCTGCACGCGCTGCGACGGAAAGGGCCGCGAGCTCCTCACCCACGTCGTCAAGGTCGACGTGCCGGCGGGCATCTCCGACGGCCAGCGCATCCGCATCGCGGGCCGCGGGCACGCCGGGGAGCCGGGGGCGCCGCCGGGCGACCTGTATGTCTACGTCACGATCCGCCCGCACCAGAAGTTCATCCGCGACGGCGACGACCTCGTGACCGTGCTCGACGTCCCGGCTCCGCTGGCGGCGCTCGGGACGAAGCTCGATGTGCCGACGCTCGAGGGCGGCGATCACATTCACATCCGCCCCGGCACGCAGCCCGGCGAGACGATCCCGATGCGCGGCCGCGGGATGCCGATCCTGCGCCGGCCCGGGCGCCGCGGCGACCTGCGCGTGATCGTCAACGTCGTCATTCCGCGCCATCTCAACGAGGAGCAGCGCGAGCTGCTCGAGCGGCTCGCCGGCTCGATGACCGACGACAACATGCGCACGGACGAGTCGATGTTCCAAAAGCTCAAGCGCACGCTGCGAGTCGGCGCCTGATCCGGCTCGCGCTGCACGTCGCGCGGGCCGACGCCGACGTGGTCCTCGCCGAGCTGCTCGAGCTCGCGCCGTCGGGGGTCGAGCAGGTCGATCACGGCGACACGGTCGAGTACGCCGTCTACGGCGCGCCCGGCGAGCTGCCCGCACTGCCCGACCTGCGGGCGGCGGCGGGTGCGGCGTTCGTCGACATCACGACGACGGAGGTCGACGACGACTGGGCCACGCGCTGGCGCTCCTTTCACCGGCCGGTGACGATCGGCGGCCGGCTGCACGTGCGCCCGCCGTGGGCTGAGGCCGCGGCGGATCCGGCCCTGTCGGAGATCGTCATCGACCCCGGTCAGGCGTTCGGGACCGGGGCGCACCCGACGACGCGGCTGTGCCTCGAGGCGCTCCTGGAGCTCCGGGCCGGCGGGCCGCTCCTCGACCTCGGCTGCGGCGCGGGCGTGCTCGCGATCGCCGCCGCGAAGCTCGGCTGGTCGCCGGTGCTCGGGCTCGACCATGAGCGCGAGTCGCTGCAGGCGACGCTCGACAACGCCGCCGTCAACGGCGTCGCGCTGCAGGCACGGCACTTCGATCTGCTCCACGACGGCCCGCCGCCGGGGGCTCCGACGGTCGTCGCCAACCTGCTGCGCCCGCTGCTGCTGCACGTCGCGCGCGCGGGGTTCGCGGGCGAGGCGCCGCGCGTGCTCGTCGTGAGCGGGCTGCTCGAGCACGAGGCCGACGAGGTGGGGGACGCGCTGGGCGCGTCGCTCGGCCTGCGCGAGCGCTGGCGGGGCGCGGCTGGCGGCTGGGCCGCGCTGACGCTCGAACAGCATCGATGAGAAGCAGGGAGCGGGACGGCCGGGCGGGTCGGGTACATGGAGAAGTGGCCACTCGCCCCGCGGCCCGCGGAGGTTGGCCACTTCTCCATGAGATACATGGATAAGTGACCACCGCGGACACGGCACGCGACGGTTGGCCACTTCTCCATGTGCTCCGGGCTCATCGGCTCCGCCCAGAGCGACGCAACCGTCCCGGGTCCTTGAGAGATGCTGTTCGTCCATCAGCCACGTCCCGAACCCCGACGTCGCCGCCCGGCGCGTCCGCGTCTGAGCGGTCAGCCCGCGCGCAGCGCGAGCGCGTGGATGCCGCCGGCCTCGGCGATCGGCTCCGGGCCGTCGAGGTTCTGCGCCACGTAGCCGATCGCGCTCGTGCGCGCGAGGAACTCGGCGTTCGAGCCGTGCAGCTCGCAGATGATCACCGGTGAGTGGGCCCGGATCGTCTCGGCCATCCCGTCGAGCACGTCGATCTCCGCGCCCTCGACGTCGATCTTCACCACGCCGGGCGGGCGCATGCCACCCGCGACGAGCTCGTCGATCGTCACGATCTCGACGTCGAGCACGCCCTGCGTGTCCGGGTGCCGGCCGCGCTCGGCGAGGTGCGACCAGCTCTCCTCCTGCACCGCCATGAGCTGTGCGCGCCCGCCGTGGGCGCCGACGGCGACCTCGTGGACCGACACCGTCCGGGCGTCGTTCAGCGCGACGTGGCGGCGCAGGCCCGCCGCGGCGGCGGGCAGCGGCTCGAAGGATTCGACGGCGCCGTCCGGGCCGGCGAGCCGGGCGGCGAGGAGCGAGAAGAAGCCGATGTTCGCCCCGACGTCGTAGACGGTCGCGCGCGGCGCAACGTGGCGGCGCAGCGCCTCCTGGACGCTCGGCTCGAGCGCGCCGCGGACGAGCCCGAAGGCCTGCACGTGCGTCAGCGTCAGCGCGCGCGTGTCGAGCAGCGCCCCCTTCAGCAGTCCGCCGCCGATCTCGACCGGGCCGCTGCCGAGCACGCGCTGGAAGGCTGCCACCGATGCGCGCCCGCTGGCGCGCTCGCGCCAGGCGTTGACGCGGTCGTGCGGGAGCCGCGTGTAGCCGCGGTAGGCGTACGAGCGGGCGAGGGGCATGAGCCGGCCGGGCATCAGCGAAGCGGCTCGCACAGGGCATGGTCGTTGGGGCCGGCCTCGCGCATGGCTTCGCGCCCGTCGAGGTTGACGACCCGGTAGCCGTGCTCCTCCAGCGCGTCGCAGAACTCGGCGTTGCGCCCGTGCATCTCGCAGATGACGAACGGGCGCTGATGGGACAGCAGCCAACGCATGCCCGCGATGACGTCGAGCTCGCCGCCCTCGACGTCGATCTTCACGACGTCGACGGTCCGCAGGTCGCGGCGCGCGACGAGGTCGTCGATCGCGACCGCCGGCACGCGATCGCGCCGGACCTCGAGCGGGTGGTCGCCGACGCTGGCCAGGCGCGTCCAGAGCGAGTCCTCGGTCACGATGACGTCCGTCTCCCCGCTGCGGGCGGCGGCGGCTGCGTGCACCACGTCCACCTGGGTCAGGCCGTTGAGCTGGGCGTTGCGGCGTGTCGCGTCGACGCACTCGCGCTGGGCATCGAGCGCGACGACGCGTCCCTGTGGCCCGACGATGCTCGCCGCCACGAGCGCGGTGTAGCCGATGTTGCAGCCTACGTCGATGAACACCGCCTCCGGGCCGAGCGTGCGCCGCATGGCCTCGTGCACCATCGGCTCGTGCGTGCCGGTGAGGACGTTCCAGGCCTGCGCCCCCCAGTGCGGCAGATGCTGCGCGGAGATGCGCGCGCGGCAGACCGGACCCCCGAGCACCTGGAACTCGCCGTGGGTGAGTACCGCCTCGACCGGCCGCATCCAGTGGCGGTCGTGCAGCCGCCGGCGCTCCTCCGGGTCGAGCGTGCGCATGAGGCCCCATGCGAGCCGGGTTCGCAGCTTTGTCGAGAGGGCCCCGGCCACGGCGCGAGCGTACCGCCCGCCCGTACGAACCCATTCCGGGCGCAGCGGTGCGACCTACTACGCTCCGAACATGGCCTGGAACGTCGTCATCGCCGGCGGTGGATTCGGTGGCTTCTACGCCGCGCGGACGCTCGATCGCATGCTGCCGGCCCACAGCGCCCGCATCCGGGTGGTCAACAACGTGAACTTCATGCTCTACACGCCGCTGCTGCCGGGCGCGGCGGCGGGCACGCTCGAGCCGCGCCACGTCGTCGTTCCGCTGCGCGAGCAGCTCCCGCGCGGCGTCGACCTGCGGCTGGGGCGCATCCTCGGCGCGGCGCCGGAGCGCAACCGGCTGTTGATCGAGAACCTCGAGGGCGACCCCGAGGAGCTCGCCTACGACCACCTGATCGTCACGGTCGGCTCGGTCAGCCGCACGCTGCCGGTCCCCGGGCTCGCCGAGTACGCGCTCGGGTTCAAGTCGCTCACGGAGGCGATCGCGCTGCGCAACCACGTCCTGCGCACCCTCGAGATGGCCGAGACGCTCGAGGACGGGAACGCGCGCCGCGAGCATCTCACGTACGTCTTCGTCGGCGCCGGGTATGCCGGCCTGGAAGGCATCGCGGAGCTCCAGGACTTCGTCGCCGACGTGCTCGACCTCTATCCCCGCTGCGGGGTGACGGGCATGCGCTGGATTCTCGTCGAGGCCAACGACCGCGTCATGCCCGAGATCGGGACGAAGCTCGCGGACTTCGCGACGCGCGAGCTGCGCGGCCGAGGCATCGAGATCCGGACGAACACGACGCTCGACGAGGTCACGGCGCGGACGGCGCGGCTGAGCGACGGCGATGTCATTCCCACGCGGACGGTCGTGTGGACCGCGGGCGTCAAGCCCGCCCCGGTCGCCTCGAAGTTCGGCCTGCCGCTCGACGACCGCGGCCGGATCATGAGCTCGAGCACGCTGCTGGTGAAGGGCCACGACAACGTGTGGGCGCTTGGCGACTGTGCCGCGGTGCCCGATCCGGCCCGCAAGGGCCAACCGTGCCCGCCGACGGCCCAGCACGCGATCCGCCAGGGCCGCGTCGCAGGACGCAACGTCGCGGCCGCGATCCATGGCGGTCGCAAGCGCCGCTTCCGCTACAAGACGAAGGGCGTCTTCGTCGACATGGGCCGTCGCGAGGCGGTCGCTGAGACTCTGGGCGTGCGCTGGAGCGGGCTGCCGGCGTGGATCCTGGCGCGGACGTACCACCTCGCGATGATGCCCGGCCTCGGCCGCCGCGCCCGCCTGCTCGTGGACTGGAACATCGGCCTGCTCTTCGGCCGCGACACCGCGGAGCTCGGCGACCTCGGCGGACCCAACACGATCGGCGCCGGCACGTCGGTCGACGGCGACGGCGACGCCGGCAACGGCGCGGTGCGCGACGGCGCGGCGGCGGTGACGAAGGCGTAGGCGTAGGCGCTCTTCGGCGCAGCTCGTGACCGCCCCGGGTGACGAACTGCATCGATGAACGGATGAGCGAGCGATGCGGTGCGGGGCTCGCGGGGGAGAAGGTGCGCGAGGGAGCAGCATGTGGAGCCGGGGGGAGAGAAGCACCGGCGGCCAGGCTGGTGCGTGGGTGGACCGATTCCCGTCGCTGAAGGCTCGCCGCGTGCTCGCGGTGCTCATGCGTGAGCCGCTGAACTACCGCGTTGTCCGTCAGCGCGGCTCTCATCGCCGGTGGTCGCGATCGGCCCGTCCTCGACTTCGCGTTTCACGACTCACGAACGCTCTGCTCGAGTGGCATGCGGAGGATCACGGAGCGAGCTAGATTCGCCGGATGCGCGCTCGCGCGACCGGCCTCGTCATCCTCGTCGTCTGCGCGATCGGCGCGTGCGGCGACGAATCCGGCGACAACGAGCGCAGCGACGACGAGAAGCAGATCCGAGCGGTGCTGACCGAGGCACTCACCGCGACCGATCCGGCGATCTGCGGGCGCCACGCCACGCGGCGGTTCCTGGACCAGTTCCGGGCCCTGCGCGCTACGACCGCGGTCCGTGCCTGCCGCCGCAGCGACGACCTCGCAGCCGCGCAGAGGGTCTCGGTCGAGCGCGTGGCGGTCAGCGGGCCCCGCGCCGGCGCGGACATCCGCCCGAGCGGCGGCCAGCTGCCGTTCAAGACCCTGCGGATCGGCCTTCGCGAGGCGGGTGGAGGCTGGAAGCTCGACCGCATCAAGGGCGGCACGCTGGACAGGCCGGCGTTCCTTCAGTTCATGCGCAGGCAGCTGTCCGCGTCTCCCGGCAGCGGCTCTGAGCGCGAGATCGCCGACTGCACGCTGCGCGAGCTCGAGCAGACCGAGAACGCCGCCGTCGTCAAGGCGTTCGTGAGACCCGACCAGCGCCTGCTCATCCTCCCGGCGATCGTCTGCGCCGTCCGCCGCGAGTTCACCGGCAGCGGCGTGCGCGAGAGCATCGTCACGTGCGTCATCAGGCGGTTTCGCCGCGAGCTGACCACCGGCGCGACCGGCCGCCGCCTGGCGGCCGACCCGGCGGGCGCGGTCAAGGCACTCGATTACGGCTTTGGGCGAAAGCTTGGGCGCCGCTACGGAGCCGGCTGCGTGCGCACGGAGCGCCTGCGGCTCGAGTAGCCGATCCGGCGGGCACAGCCGCCGAGCGCCCTATCCTTGCAGGCAGATGACGCTGGCTGACACGGTGAAGGACGATCTCGCCGCCGCGATGCGGGCGCGCGAGAAGGATCGTGTCGCCGCGTTGCGGCTCGTGCTCTCCGAGTTGCAGAAGGCCTCCAAGGAGGGCGACGCCGACGAGCTCGCCGTCCTGCGTCGTGAGCGCAAGCGCCGGCTCGAGTCCGCCAGCGCCTTCCGCGAGGGCGGTCGCGCCGAGCTGGCCGACGGCGAGGAGGCCGAGGCGAGGCTCATCGAGGCCTACCTGCCGGCCGAGCTCTCCGACGACGAGCTGCGCGCGATCGTGCGCTCGGCCGTCGCCGAGTCGGGCGCCACGTCGCCCAAGGACATTGGCCAGGTCATGAAGGTCGCGATGCCGAAGGTTGGGGGCCGCGCCGACGGCAAGCGGGTTTCGGCGCTCGTGCGCGAGGAGCTCGCCGGTGCGTAGCCAGATCGAGCTCTCCAACGAGGTCGCCGCCGAGCTCGCAGGCTCGGGCGACGCCGTGCTGCGCGCGCTCGAGGGACACGTCGACTGCGACATCTACCTGCGCGGCAACGTCGTGACGCTCGACGGCGATCCCGAGGCCGTCGAGGCCGCCGCGACGGTCGTGCGCGAGCTCTCCGAGCTCATCGAGCAGGGCCACGACATCGGGCCGGGGACGATCGCCGCGGTGACCGGCGCGCTCGATCAGCACCGCTCTCCGGCCGAGATCCTCGAGGACGTCGTCTGGCGCCACCGCTCCAAGCAGGTCGCGCCGAAGACCGTCAACCAGAAGCGCTACGTCGACTCGATCCGCGACAACACGATCACGTTCGGCATCGGCCCCGCCGGCACCGGCAAGACGTTCCTCGCCGTCGCGCTCGCGGCCGCCGCGCTGAGCCGGCGCGAGGTCAACCGGATCATCCTCACGCGCCCCGCCGTCGAGGCCGGCGAGCGGCTGGGCTTCCTGCCGGGCGACCTCATGGCGAAGATCGACCCGTACCTGCGCCCGCTGTTCGACGCGCTGCACGACATGCTCGACGCCGAGAAGGTCGCCGCCTACCTCGAGCGCGGACAGATCGAGGTCGCGCCGCTGGCATTCATGCGGGGACGCACGCTCAACGACAGCTTCATCATCCTCGACGAGGCCCAGAACACGACGCCGGAGCAGATGAAGATGATCATGACCCGCCTGGGGTTCAACTCGAAGATGGTCGTGACCGGCGACATCACCCAGATCGATCTGCCGAAGAACGAGGGCTCGGGGCTCGTCGTCGTCGGGGACATCCTCAAGGGGATCGAGGGGATCGACTTCGTGCGCTTCGGTGGCGAGGACGTCGTACGCCACCGGCTCGTGCAGCGGATCGTCGAGGCCTACGCCGAGCACGCCGAGAGCCGGACTTCCGAGCTACGGCCCGCCGACCGGCGACGCGCTTGAGCCCCGAGCAGCAGCTCGACATCGAGGTCGTCGGTGCCAGCGGCGTCCCGCTGGAGGAGATCGAGCGGCTGCTCGCGCTCGCGCTCGCCTCGGCCGGAATCGAGCACGGCCACGTGGCCGTCGAGTTCGTCGGCGCGCAGCGGATCGCCGAGCTCAACGCCGAGCACCGCGGCACGGGCGAGCCGACCGACGTGCTGTCGTTCCCGATCGACGGCGCCGATCCGGCGCCGGGCCCGCGCGAGCTCGGCGACATCGTCATCTGCCCGCAGCACACGGAGAACCTGCGCGAGGCGATCATCCACGGCGCGCTGCACCTCGGCGGAATGGATCACGAGACCGACGACGGCGAGATGCTCGTCGTCCAGCGGGAGATCATGGCGTGGGTGACGCCCTGACAGGACCGCGCGCCGGCTTCGTCGCGCTCGCCGGCCGGCCGAACGTCGGCAAGTCGACGCTCGTCAACGCGATCGTGGGCACGAAGGTCGCGATCGTCTCCGACAAGCCGCAGACGACCCGCCGCGCGATCCGCGGCATCGCGATGCGCGGCGACGCGCAGCTCGTGCTCGTCGACCTGCCCGGCGTGCAGCGCCCGCGCGACGCGCTGACCGAGCGCATGCAGGGCCGCGTCGACCGCGAGCTCGCGGACGCCGACGGCGCGCTCATGCTGCTGAACGCTGAGCAGGGCGTCGGTCCGGGCGATCGCTTCATCGCGGCCGCGCTCGCAGGGGCCGGGGTGCCGGTCACGATCGCCGTCAACAAGATCGACCGCCTCGACCGCGCGCACACCGTCGCCGCGCTCCAAGCCGCCGCCGACCTCGGCGTCGGCGAGGATATCTTCCCGATCTCCGCGCGCAAGGGCACGGGGGTCGATGCGCTCGTCACCCACCTCGTCGGCCTGCTGCCCGCCGGCCCGCACCTCTTCGACGTCGACGACCTGTCCGACCAGCCCGAGTCGGTGCTCGTCGCCGAGCTCATCCGCGAGCAGATCCTGCGGCGCACGTTCCAGGAGGTCCCGCACGCGGTCGAGGTCGTCGTGGAGGACGTCGACGCGGAGCGCGAGGACCTCATCCGCATCCAGGCGCTGGCATGGGTCGAGGCGGAATCCCAGAAGGGCATCCTCATCGGCGCCCACGGCAAGATGATCAAGGCGATCGGCACCGCCGCGCGGCGCGAGCTCGAGCGTCACTTCGACACCCGCGTGCACCTCGACCTCTCCGTCCACGTGCGCCGCCGCTGGCGGGCCGACGACGCGCTGCTCGACCGGCTCGGGATCGAGTAGCGCGCCGGGCCGTCTGACGCGGTCTACGAGGTGGGCGGACCGCCGGGGATGGTGGCGGGTGGTCCGCCGGGGTGACCGGCCGGGGGGCCGGTGGGGTGGTTCTCGCGCATGCCCTGCGCGTCGGTGTGGACCTGGGTGATGATCTGCTCGACGAACGTGCGCACCCAGCCGGGCACGTTGTCCGACAGGTGGCTGAGGACGTCGGCGACGGCGCCGTGGTCGGCCATGATCGCGTCGTACGCGGTCTGCAGGCCGGGGAGGCTCTCGGCGGGCATGTCCGGGTTGGCGATCAGTGCGGCCAGCGTCTCGGCCGCCTTGGCCTGACCGTCGATGCTTGCCTTGATCGTGTCGACGACGCGGCCCTTGTTGGCCTTGGAGACCTTGCTGCTGGTGAGGTCCAGCGCCTCGGCCTGCGTCTCGTCGGCGCGGTCGACCGACAGCGCGGCGATCGCCTTGGCGATGCCCGTCTTGGCCTGATCGGGCACCTGGTCCATGAGGACGTTGAGGATCGCGATCGCCTTGTCGCGGCCCTTCGTGTCGGCACGAGCGGCGGCCGCGATCTTGTTCTCGTCAGCGCCGTCGGCGCCCTTGCGCATCGCGCGGGCCAGCTTCTCGATGTTCTCGCCCTGCTCGATGCCCACCAGCACCTGCGCGGCGGCGGCCGCGGCGTGCTCGTTGGGCGTGTTGGCCTGGTGACGCGCCTTGGCGGCGGCCGCCTTCGCGAGCCCCATCTGCTTGCGGCTCTTGGCGTACGCGATCCGCGCGGCACGGTCGTGGTTCTTGCCGAACTGCGAGACCGCGCGGTCAAGCGCCGCGTCGGCCTTTGTCGTGTGTGCCTGAACAGCACTCACGGCGGTCTGGATGTCGGCCGCGCTCGCGGCCGCGGGGAGCGCCAGCGCGCCGCCGGCGATCAGCGCGCAGGCGCCGATTCGAAACTTGGACGACATGATTGCTCCTTGCATGAGGGGTGACGGCTCCGGCGGGCGCTCGAACCAACGGTCACAGCTACAACGCCGCGAACCGCGCGATGTTGGGCCGTGACCTCGCCGAGACGGACGTTCGTACGACCACGCGCGACCGGCCGACTCCCGGCAGCCACTACGATGCGCCGCCCGTGAGCGACCGCACGATCGACGTCCTTCTCATCGGCGGCGGCATCGCCTCGGCGAGCGCAGCCGCCGAGCTGCGCGAGCGCGGATTCGACGGCTCGATCATGCTCGTCACCCGCGAGATGGACCCGCCGTACCACCGCCCGCCGATCACGAAGGGCTACCTGCAGGGCTCGGAGGATCGCGCGTCGACGCTGATCTTCGAAGAGCAGTGGTACGCCGAGCACGACGTCGAGCTGCTGACGCGCACGCCGGTCATGGCGCTCGACACCGAGGCGCGCACGGCGAAGCTCGGCAAGGAGGAGGTGAGCTTCCGCCAGGCCCTCGTCGCGACCGGCGCGATGGTGCGCCGGCTGCAGGTCGACGGCGCTCAGCGCGACGGCATCCACTACCTGCGCGTTCCCGGCAACGCCGACGCGCTGCGCAAGGACGCCGAGGCGGCCGAGCGGATCGCCGTCGTCGGCGGCTCCTACATCGCGACCGAGGTCGCCGCGTCGCTGACGCTGCTCGGCAAGCGGTGCACGATCGTCTGCCAGGAGGAGCTCCCGCTCGAGCGCGGCTTCGGTGCGGTCGCGGGCCGGTTCGTCAGCGACCTGCTGACCGGGCATGGCATCGAGATCGTCGCGGGCGCCGACGTCGTCGAGTTCGCCGGGGAGGGCGAGGACGACGCGCCTGTCACCGCCGTCGTCTGCGCGGACGGCCGCCGCATCGACGCCGACCTCGTCGTCATCGGCGTCGGCGCGACGCCCGACGTCATGCTCGCGCGCAAGATCGGCCTCGAGATCGGCGACAGCGGCGGCGTCGCCTGCGGCGAGCGGCTCGAGACGTCCGTCGAGGGCATCTTCGCCGCGGGCGACATGTGCGAGTACGACAGCGTCGTCCACCGCCGCCGGCTGCGGATCGAGCACGAGGAGGTCGCCGCCGCGCAGGGCCGCGCCGCGGCGCGCGCGATGCTCGACTCCCCGGATCCGTTCGACGAGGTGCCGTACTTCTGGTCGGATCTCGCGGACTGGGCGACGCTCGAATATGTCGGCCCGGCGGAGACCTGGGACGAGGAGATCGTGCACGGCGACCCCGCCGCCGGCGACTTCACGGTCTGGTACGTGGCCGACGGGCGGCTCGTCGCTGCGCTAACTGTTGGCCGCTCGACCGACCTCGACCTCGCGCGCGAGCTGATCGTGTCCGGCGGCAGCGTGCAGCGGCTACGACAGTCGTCCTAGTCGGGAACTCGACCGACCAACCTGTCGCGCCCGCTGGCGTTAGAGCCGGTATGTCCGTCATTGACAGGAGAGAACGCATGCTGAAACACACAAGGACGTTCGCGATGCTCGCGGCCTCCGGCGCGCTGCTCGCGCTTCCGGCCACGGGGATCGCGGGTGGCGATCATGGCAAGGGCAAGGGCAAGGGCCAGGGATCGGCCAAGAGCTGCAAGGCCAAGAAGGTCGGCTACGTCGTGCGCGGGACGCTCGTGAGCGTCACCGCCGACGATCCGGCGACCGCCGATGTCAACGAGGCCGTCGTCACGATGACGGTCACCGGAGGCAACCGTCACGCGCGCAACTCCGGCGAGCTGGCCGACCAGGATCCGGTCAAGCCCGGCGTGCAGGTCAAGGGCGGGACGTACACCGCCACGGCAGCCGACGACGCCTTCAAGCTCAAGCTCAACGGCTACGAGGGCACCGACACGCCCTCCGTCGGCGACAAGGTCCAGGTCGTCGGGAAGATCGCGCTGACGAAGAAGCGCTGCGCGCCCGATGGCACGAGCCTCGCCGACCGCTACGGCGACCCGAACATCAAGAAGGTCACGATCTCCGATCGCGATCCCGACACGCCTTAGTCCACACAGGTGACTGCTGCCCGGCCGCGGCCGCCCTTCGGGGCGGCCGCTGTCGTTCCAGCCACCCGCCGCGCCGCCCGTGCAACCTAGACTCCAGCCATGGAGATCGCCTACGACGACCGCGGCCTCGTGCCCGTCATCGTGCAGGACTGGCGCAGCGGCGAGGTCCTGACGCTCGCCTACGCCAACGCCGAGGCGGTCCGGCGCACGCGCGAGAGCGGCGAGCTGCACCTCTACAGCCGCTCGCGCTCCGAGCAGTGGCACAAGGGCGCGACGAGCGGCAACACGCAGGCCGTCAAGGCGCTGCGGCTGGACTGCGACGGCGACGCGCTGCTCGCGCTCGTGGAGCCGGCGGGCCCGGCGTGCCACACCGGCGAGCGGACGTGCTTTTACAACGGCGAGCTCGAGCCGCCGGCCCCGCACGAGGCGCTGCCCGCGCTCGAGCGCACGCTGGCCGATCGCGCGGCGCAGCGCCCCGCGGGCTCCTACACCGTGGAGCTGCTCGACGACCCGCCGCGGATCGGCGAGAAGGTCCAGGAGGAGGCCGAGGAGGTCGCGCGCGCCGCCCGCGAGGAGACGGACGAGCGCGTCGCCGAGGAGGCCGCCGACGTGCTCTACCACCTGACCGTGCTGCTGCGCACGCGCGGCCTGCGGCTGGCCGACGCCGAGAGGGTCCTGCTTGAGCGTCGCCGCTGACCAGCTCCAGGTGACGCCGAGCGTCGAGGAGGCGCGGGCGCTCGCCGGCGAGCACAACCTCATCCCGGTCTGCCACACCTTCATCGAGGACTGCGAGACCCCCGTCTCCGCCTTCCTCAAGCTCCGCGGCGCGGGCCCGGCGTTCCTGCTCGAGTCCGCCGAGCAGGGCCAGCGCGTCGGCCGCTGGTCGTTCATCGGCTACAAGCCCCGCCGCGTCGTCCGCTGGAGCCTCGCCGACGGCGGCGACCCCTACGAGCTCGCCGAGCGCGAGGTCTCGCGCCACCGCCAGGCGCAGCTCGATGGCGGGGCGGGCGGGATCCCATTCTCGGGCGGCGCGGTCGGGTTCTTCGGCTACGACTGCGTGCGCGCGGTCGAGCGGCTCGCCGAGCCCAACCCGGACGTCATCGGCCTGCCCGACATGGCGCTGATGCTCTCCGACGTGATCCTCGCCTTCGACCACCTGCGCCACACGGTCACGATCCTCGCCAACGCCTACCCCGAGGAGGACGGCGGGGTGGAGGCCGCGCACGCGCGCGCCGTGGAGTCGATCCGCGAGGTGCGCGAGCGGCTCGCCGGCCCGCTCCCGCGCCCGGCGATCGGCACCGCCGAGCGCCCGGAGCCGCAGTTCGAGTCCAACATGCCGCGCGAGGACTTCGAGGCGATCGTGGCCCGGAT